>CAXBMV010000539.1:0-2926 GCA_963976575.1 uncultured Gammaproteobacteria bacterium
CGCAACGAGAGCAAGGAAAAACAGTTTTACCGCGTGGAGCGCAGTTACGGTTCCTTCCAGCGCACGTTATCGCTGCCCGAGGATGCCGACGCCGATGAAATCGAGGCGAGCATGGACAAGGGCGTACTCAGGCTGCGCATCCCCCGGCGCGAAGTCTCGAAACAGGATGTGAAGCAGATTTCGATCAAGTCGTGAAGCGAGTCTTAAATCCGCTTTAAAGTTGTAGCCTGGCAGGGCTTGCCCTGCCAGGCCTGTTTTGCCCCCGGTCAAAAACGCCTGCCCCGAACCTCTTGCATTAGTGAAAACTTCAACAGGCGCAGGCTTTGGTTCCCAATAGAATCGGCTGCCGGCTTGCTCGCGCTGAACCAGTCAGCGGCCGCCCGGGTAGTGCCAGTGTCGCTTAAACGGCGGGCCCTGTTTACGGGGCCCAGTAGACTTCCAGCGGCAGGCGCTGCTGCTGGATGAAGTGGCTGATCGGTAAATGCTGCGCATCGACGACGGCCTTGCTGGCTTGCTCGTATACCTGCCATTTGGCTTCGCCGGTAATCATTAACAGGAGTCTCTCGCTCCTGAGAATCTGTGCTGCGGTCAGCGTCATGCGATGCAGCAAATTGCCGGTGACTTCGGAAGGCTTTGCCTGAATCGCCGCGCAGGGCAATTCCGATTGCAGTGCCTCGTCGAGGCCAGCGGCGCCGGGAAACAGCGAGGCGGTATGGCCATCGCCACCCATGCCGAGCAGGCAGATATCATAGGGTTTGGCGAGTTCGGCGTAGTCCTTGTTGCACTGGTCGACGCCATCGAAGACGCAGCTGGCCGAATTTTTCATCCCCAGCAGCCTGGCCTTCGCGGCCCTGTCGACGCACAGGCTTTGTCGCAAAAAACGCTCGTTGCTGGCGCTGTCATCGATGTCCACCCAGCGTTCATCGACCAGCGCGATATTCACCCGCGCCCAGTCGAGTTCGATCCCCGAGAGTTGGCGGTAAAGCGGTTCAGGCGTGGAGCCACCGGAAAGCAACAGGGTTGCCTGCTGGCGCTGCGCCAGGGCCTGTTGTAACTGCTGCACAAATACCTGTTGCAAGGCATCGACCATGCTCGCCCGGTCGGCGAAACGATGCACTATCGCGCTCATGAAATGGATCCAGGGATCATCGCATTAATCCTGGCGGTTACTGGCGTCTGTGACATCCTGCGCCAGCCGCGTGATGCGCTTCCAGTCCTGCTGTTGCACCGCGTCTGCCGGGCATACCCAGGAACCACCGACGCAGGCGACATTGTCCAGCGCGAGGAAATCGCGATAATCCTGCGGGCCTATGCCCCCGGTGGGGCAGAAGCTGGCTTCGGGTATCGGCCCGGCCATGGCCTTGAGCATGCCCAGGCCACCAGCCTGTTTGGCCGGAAACAGTTTTAAATGCCGGTATCCCATATCGAGGGCACGCAACGCCTCGCTGGGAGTGAATACACCCGGCAGAAAGGGCATATTTGCCGCATCGCTGGCTGCGGCCAGTTCGGCAGTCAGTCCCGGGCTGACCGCGAAGCGGGCGCCGGCCTGCCTGGCCGCAGCAAACTGCTCGACATGGGTAACCGTGCCCACGCCGATGATCGCTCCGCTGACCGAACTGGCCATTGCTGCGATAGCCTGCATCGCGACGGGGCTGCGCAGGGTGACTTCGAGCACGCTAAGTCCGCCATCGACCAGGGCCTGTGCCAGCGGCACCGCGTCGTCGAGCCGGTCGACGACGATCACCGGTATCACTCTGGCCTGGGCCAGGATTTCATCAATTTGCATGGCTTTCGCTCTCCCGCGTGGCTGGCGTGGCCAGCGTGTAATCATTGAGCAGCGTCATCGCACCCTGTTCGGCACCGCTGACTCGCGCCCGGAAGCCATCGAAGAGTTCTCGTCCCATGCCCCACTGGTTGGCGGATAAGTCGGCTTCGGCAGGACTGCGCGAGGCCAGTTGCTGATCGCTTAGCGACACTTCGAGTATGCCCAGCTGCGCATCAATCAGCATTTCGTCGCCGTCCTGGATGCGCGCAATCATGCCGCCGTCGAGGCTTTCCGGTGTCAGGTGTATGGCCGCCGGGATTATCCCTGAAGCTCCCGACATACGCCCATCGGTAACCAGGCCAACGGCGAAGCCCCGGTCCTGCAATACTTCCAGCGGCGGGGTCAACTTGTGCAACTCCGGCATGCCGTTGGCGCGGGGACCCTGGTTGCGAATCACCGCGATGAAGTCTTTTTCCAGTTCGCCGCGTTTGAAGGCCGCCATGACGTCATCCTGGTTTTCGAAAACCAGGGCAGGGGCCTGCACGCGCAGGTGCTCGGGTTTTACCGCGGAAGTCTTGATCACCGCTCTGCCGAGCTTGCCCTCGAGCAGCTTCAGCCCGCCGCTGCCTGAAAATGGATCCTGCAATGGCCTGATGATTTGAGTATCGCCACTGGACTTCGCCGCCGCGCGCCACTTCAGCTTGCCCTGGTCGATCCAGGGTTCCTCGCAGTAAGCTTCCAGGCCTCGACCGACCACGGTTTGTACGTCGTTTTGCAGCAGGCCGCCCTGCAGTAATTCCCGCATCAGCAGGCCCATGCCGCCTGCGGCATGGAACTGGTTCACGTCCGCCTTGCCATTGGGGTAAATGCGGGTGAGTAGCGGCACTATGTCGGACAGTTCGCTGAAATCGTTCCAGTCTATGAGGATACCGGCGCAGCGCGCAATCGCGACCAGGTGCAGCGTATGGTTGGTGGAACCACCCGTGGCCAGCAGGCCTACGATGGCGTTGACTATGGTTTTCTCGTCGACCATTCTACCCACCGGGATAAATTCCTTGCCCAGTTGGGTAATGGCGGCAGCGCGTTGGGCTGCGGCGCGCGTCAGGGCAGTGCGCAGTTCGGTATTTGGATTGACGAAAGCCGAGCCCGGCAAATGCAGGC
>CAXBMV010000540.1:0-2926 GCA_963976575.1 uncultured Gammaproteobacteria bacterium
TTGGCGCGTAAACGATTGGGCTGTTCGCTACCATCCAGCAATAGCACCAGGCTGGTTTCACCTTCCAGTACCATGACGATTTCATCGCCATTCGCATGCCTTTCCCACTGGCTATCGCCAGCGTAGTGGGCGATGAAGATGGCACCATCGCGGTATTGCGTCAGCGTGGCAAATGCATCTTTGGCTTCATCATCGCTGGTAAGCGGTGTTCTGTTCGGCAGATAAGAAAGCGTTTCGAATGCATCTGCAATCGAGATTGGCCGGGGTTTACTCATAGACAATACCTTTTATTCAAATTCCACTGTGATAGCGCTGCTCATTTTACTCGATAAAGCGTCCCATGCTCAGGCGATCTTCTACGTCGAATCCGAGGGCCCGGTAAAAATCGGCGACCGCGTGATTGTCGGCGCGGATCTGCAGGTTGAGCTTGATGCAACCGAGCTGTTTTAATGCCTGCGTGGCTTCGCCGACCAGTCCCTGGCCGATACCGCGGCGACGTTGCTGCGGGTCTACCGCAACCGCATAAAGCCAGCCTCTATGGCCATCGTATCCAGCCATGCATGCGCCGACAATATTGCCCCCGTCCTCGGCGACAAATACCAGGTCGTCACAGGCCAGCTTGGCCTGCAGTGCGCGAGTGGGTTCATTGTGCGGCGGGTCATCAGGAAACACCTGCTGCCAGAGCGCGATAAGCGCCGCCTTGTCGTTAGCCACGTAGCGTCGAAATATCATTTCAGTCGATCCCTGAATAACTTGCCTAGTTCGCCATCGGCAATTTGCTGTTGCGCATAGTCGAAGCTGCCTTGTTCGAGCATTTCCCTGGCCGCACGCCGCACCAGCCCGAAGCAGGCCCTGGCCAGCGAACCACCGATACTGATACGCGCCACGCCAGCCTGACGCAGTTCATCCAGCGCGATCGGCGTACCAGACAATCCCATCACCACATTCACCGGGCCGTCCACTTCCTTTACCAGGGTCTTGATGCTTTCCAGGTCGCGCAAACCCGGCGCATACAGGCAATCGGCGCCCGCCTCGCGATATCGATTCAGTCGCCTGATCGATTCATTCATCGCATCCTCATGCCCAACCAGAAAACAATCGGTCCGAGCGCAAAGGGTAAACGGATAGTCCAGTTCAGAAATCGTCTCTACGGCAGCTTGAACCCGCTCAACCGCCAGCTCGAAATCGTACAGGGGTTGCTCCCGTTTGCCGGTGAAATCTTCAATATTGGCTCCGACTACGCCTGTCGTGAAGATACGCTGTAAATTCGGTTTTACTGCTTCAAGCGTCTCGGCATAGAAATTTTCGGCGTCCATGCTCAGCGGGATATCGACTGCGGTCGCCATTTCAGCGGTTTCCAGCAAGGCGCGATCAAAGCCTAACTCGCCGGCCGAATCGGGTACCGCGTGAGCATAGGCCATGCCGGCGCTGGTGGTGGCGAAGGCTTCGAAACCTGCCTGCTCGAACAAAACCGCACTACCGGCATTCCAGGCGTTGGGCATGATGAAAGTCTCGCCGCTTAAATGCAGCTGGCGGAATGTTTCTGCTTTTTGCTTTATCGTTTTCGTTGTCAAAATATAAGCTTACTCAAGTTGTGCCCGGCACGCGTTTAGTCGAGGCAGGGTATCTGGCCAGCGCACTGGCCGGGCGGATAGGTCTGGCCACCAGTTCACCGCCACAGTTGGGGCAGATAAAGGCAAGTGGACCCTCGCCACAGTCGCGGCAAAATGTGCATTCGAAACTGCAAATCATCGCTTCATTCGAATCGACCGCCAGATCACAATCACAGCGTTCGCAATTCGGTCTTATTTCCAGCATCTTCCCTCTCCAGAACACTTCATTTTGCTTACTCCTTTAACCATGACGAAACTCAAGCGCGCTTGCGATGACTGCTTTCGAACCATCCAGCGGAATCATATCCCTGTCGCGGAAATTAATACAACCCTGCCCGGTCTTGATGGTCGGGTGATTAAGCTTGAAGGCGGCGATGTGCTGAGCCGAGTAGCTGTACAGGGAAACATAGTTTTTCTGCTTGGCGACTGCGATCCAGCCCTCGGCCCACTCGAAAGTCGGCATTTTGTTGCGCATGGATTCGCTAGCGGAGGGATACAACTTCAGGACGAGTTGCCTGATCGAATCGACACGTTGCCGGCGCGATGACGGTATCGCCTCAAGATAACTCTGTAATTCAATATCCATGGATACTATAGCTCCGCTGACTCAACTAAGGGCCAGGCCAGATCAATTCAAGAGGTATGCCGCCTGGCTCATAAAACTTCATCTGTTTGCGCAGCCCGGCACTAAAGTGACGCCATTCTATCCCTTTTTCTCCGCCCGGGTTAAGCCAGCAGCAGAGCCATGCCCACCAATAACAACGCGAAAGCGATAAACCCGTGAAAACGCAGCTTGCCTGGCACCCCACATTTTGGATCAAGCCATTGCGGAAAAAACAGCATCCATTTCTGTCCCGAATGACGAAAAGCCAGCCAGGACACAACCAGGCTGTAAATCATACCGACCACCAGGAAAATCGTAGCAGCCATCGATGTTTATTCCTTAATTGGCGAATCGAGCTGGGTCGGTTGCAATACCGTTTCAGCTGGCGGGCTAGAGGAAATCTGCTCCCCTTCGATATAGACCAGCCAACGGCTCACCCCCTGCTTATCAGTTTCCAGCCAATCGCCTTGCTTTACGCCTTCGACATACTCCCCCTGATTGATCAGTTTGCCGTCATCGTCCCAGGATCTGAATTGGCCGTGAAGCTTCCCATCCTCATTGGTTTGCGTTTGCAGAATCAGAATATCCTCTCTGTGCAATTCGAAAGCACCGATGCGAACCCTCACCCCGGGCGACTTTTCCCAGAAGCAACTGCGCATCTCCACACCGTCACCGAGACCCGCCACCACCGCCTCGCCCAGCGGGCACT
>CAXBMV010000541.1:0-2924 GCA_963976575.1 uncultured Gammaproteobacteria bacterium
TGTGGCTGGCGAAACGGGCGGGGGCTTTCGATGCGCTCTGATAAAAGCCAGCGCGCGCCTATGGGCCTGAAACTGGCCGCTGCCGCTGGCTTGCTGTTCCTGCATCTGCCGATACTGCTTATCTTCGTTTACGCCTTTACTACCGAGGAGCGTAGCTACCAGTGGCCGCCGCCGGGGCTGACGCTGAAATGGCTGGAAGTGACCTGGAATCGCCCCGATATCTGGCCGGCATTGGGCCTTTCGTTAAAAGTCGCCAGTATTTCTACCGCTATCGCGCTGTTGCTCGGCACGCTTTGTGCCGCCGCGGTCTCGGGTTCGCGTTTCTTCGGTCGCGAGGCCATTTCGCTGCTGGTGATTCTACCCATAGCCTTGCCGGGCATAGTCACCGGTATCGCCCTGCGCTCTGCATTCAATATCGCCGATATTCCGTTTTCAACCTGGACCATCGTGCTCGGGCACGCCACTTTTTGCGTGGTGGTGGTGTATAACAATGCAGTGGCCCGCTTCCGTCGCAGCTCGGCCTCGCTGATCGAAGCTTCGATGGATCTCGGTGCCGATGGTTTTCAGACCCTGCGTTATGTTGTTCTGCCCAATCTCGCCACCGCCCTGCTCGCCGGTGGCATGCTCGCCTTCGCGCTGTCTTTCGATGAAGTCATAGTCACCACCTTTACCGCAGGGCAGCAGCAGACGCTGCCGATCTGGATGCTGGAAGAACTGGTGCGCCCGCGCCAGCGACCGGTAACCAACGTGGTCGCGATGGTGGTAGTGCTGGTGACTTTTCTGCCTATACTCGGCGCCTTTTACCTGACCCGCGATGGAGACCAGGTTGCTGGCAGTGGGAAGTGACGGTCAAATGATTACCGGTGTGCAAACCGAAAAGACACAGTTACCAGCATAGTATTTTGAAATCCTACAAAACAAGCAGACCGTTATCCCGGAAGGCGCGTAGCGCCTGTCCGGGATCTCCAGACGTATGGGCTGTAGACGGGTAGCGTGAAGCATCTGGAGATTCCGGATTACGCCTTAGGCGTTTCCGGGATGACCAATGGCGTTGCTATGCCATTCATCATTTGATATTTGACTGCATCACAAAGTCTTCGAGTTTTTTATCTATGCCAAGCACGTGTAGCTTCAGCCATTTGTACAGGAAATCGGAAAGCGAATCCTGTAGCAGCTGAGGCATCGCCGGATCGGTACACATCATTGCCTCCAGCTCTTCGCGAAAACGATCATGCGCCAGTATGTGCGCGCGCGTGCCGGGGTAATTCAGTTCCAGCATGTAGGTTTCTTCGAGAACAAAGTGGTGTTCAGCGTAGAGCTTCAGACGGGTGAGGATGCCCTGGTCGAATGGAACTTCCTTGATGCGCTCGATCAGGTCGAACAAAACCTGATGCTGGGTATCCTGCCAGATGATGTCGCTGGTTTTTTGCATGACGAGCCATGCTAGTTGATTTCCGATAAACGAATATTGATCCTCGTCAATCTGTATGCCATGTACAGAACGTTGTCCTGAAAGGCGAACAACGCCAAAAAAATTAAACGTCGTTCCGGAAGGCAATGCACCTACAAAAAGTTAAACGTCATTCCGGAAGGCGATGCAACGACAAAAAAATAAACGTCTTCACAGAAGGTGATGCAGCTACAAAAAAATAGACGTCATCCCGGAAGGCGCGTAGCGCCTGTCCGGGATCTCCCGACGAATGGGCTGTTGACAGGCAGCGCGAACCATCTGGAGATCCCGGATAACGCCTTTGGCGTTTCCGGGATGACGTACATTTTTAAAAGCTGGTATCGACTGTTCGAAATCTCGCGGACAAGTATGGGTCGCAGTAATCCTGGTCAGGATTTTTTAAATTCTCGGCAGGCCGCATCGAGTCCACGCAGCGTGTCTTCGAGGTCTTGTGCGGTGTTTACCGTAGAGACGAAGCGGCGCACGCCCGGCAAAACATACTGCCCCTGTTTCATCAGCAAGCTATCCAGTCTGCGCATTGATGCCTGGTCGGAGGCGAGGATGTCGGCATAGTTGCGCGGCGTATTTTGCATGAACAGGATTTGCCATAACGATGCGGTATGCTGCGCGATTGCCGGCATGCCGTGCTGGTCCAGTAGCTTCTGGCTTTCGCGGCATAAATCGTCGGCGAAGCCGTTCATGCGCTCGTAAACACCCGGCTTGCTCAATTCGTCGAGCATCGCCAGCGTTGCCGCCGCGGCTACCGGGTTGCCGTGCAGGGTGCCGTTGAAATAGCTGTAACCCGGTTGCCCTTTTAAATTGGGGTCAGAGAGCGAGATAACATCGGCGCGTCCGGCGACACAGGAGAGTGGGCCACCACCACCGATCACCTTGCCATGCGTGGACAGATCCGGCTTTACGTCGTACCACTGCTGCGCGCCGCCGTAGCCGAGGCGGAAACCAGTGACCACTTCGTCGAGCACGAAGAGAATATCGTATTCGTCGCATAACTGGCGTATGCCCTGCAGGAATTCAGGGTCTGCCGGGATAATGCGCTGCACCGCCTCGGCGAAGATCGCGGCGATGTCATGACCGTGCTCGGCGACTATCTTGCGCAGGGCTTCGAGGTCGTTGTAGGGGCACACCAGCATGGTCGATACGGTGGCCTGCGGCTGGCCGCTGGAGTCGGCACTACCCTCGGGATAGCTCCCCGTTATCCTGGGAAAGGTTGAGACTAAGGCGTAGTCGTGATTGCCGTGGTAGGCACCCTCGAACTTGAGTATCTTGTTGCGCCCGGTAAAAGCGCGCGCCAGGCGCATCGCGTAAGCGGTGGCTTCTGAACCCGTGGTGGCGTAGGCGATTTTCTCGGCGCAGGGAATGTCTTCGATCAGGCGTGCAGCCAGGGTGATGGCGACATCGGTCAAGGAGCCGAACATATGCGCGCCACGGTCCAGCTGCGTCTTACAGGCCTCGA
>CAXBMV010000542.1:0-2922 GCA_963976575.1 uncultured Gammaproteobacteria bacterium
ATTTGATGGTGGAACGCGGGATTCAATATCGCGTAGTTGCTGTTGCAGGATTGCACCGAAAATAATGCGGTGCGCCTCGTCCAGTTTCTCGAAGCTGGATTGTAGTTCCGGCAACCTTTCGCTTACCGCCAGCAAACGTGCCGGGGTGGAACGCGGGCGATCACCGTTCACCTGAATATTGTGTTTGATGGCGAGTACCCGGGCAGTGGAAAACAGAGGCATGATTCCGCCCATCTTCAAATCCATGCGCCCCTGGTCGAGTTTGAATCGACCGAACAAACCCAGCGGCGGTGAATTCTTGCAGGCGTTCACCGACATCAGCTTGATGAATGCCGTGGATTCGGTAGCCAGAGCAAAGGCTTGATCGAATAACTGGCTGGCGAGCTGACGATCACCGTGTACGCATACAGCGTCAAAAAATATGTCGCAATTCAATATGTCATCCGGGGACTGACGCCGCAGCCAGGTTTGCAGCTTCTGCTGCCAACGCAAAGACGAATGCCGCCATTCGGGATTGCTGGCCATGATATTGCCCTTGCAATAAGGCACCCCGGCTATGTCGAGCATGTCTGAAACCTTCACTGCTAATTGCGCAAACCATTCGTCTTCCACGCCACCGCTCTCACCCTGCGCATAAACGATGGCATTGTCCTGATCCATCGCCAGCATGCTTTCTCCGCGGCCACCAGAGCCGAGCACCAGCATTGCGTAGGCACAAGGTGGTGGGCCGGGCATTTGCTGCTCCGCGAGTATGCAGGCCTGGCGCGTGAGCGCGCAGAGCTCACGCGAAATCACTGCGGCGATGTCGCGGGCATCCATTTCCTCAATGCTGAGGGCATGCGCAAGTTGTGCGATATTGCCCCACACCGCGGCCATGTCTGCCGCGTTGGCGGCGCTGTCGATATCGTCACCCAGCAGCACGGTGCTTGCAGTGCGCTGACTCAGTAGATCGCGAGCCGAGAGCGCACCTATGATTTGACCCTGGCTGTCGTGTACGCCGAGGTGGCGGAAACCGCGTCGCTGCATACGCGCTATAGCCCGGTAAGCGAAAGCGTCGCGGTCCAGACTAAGCAGTGGAAACTGTGCGATATCACCGACCTCCGTATCGAAAGCCTGTTCGTCATGCTCGCGGATACAACGCAGCAGGTCGCGCTCGGTGACTATGCCACAGGCAGCTTCTGCTTCACGGGCATTCACGTATAGCGAGCTGACGCCAGCATCGATCATTTGCGCCAGTGCCTCACGCAACGGCATATTTGCAGCAATGAACAGCGCCGGACTGCTCATCAGTTCCGCGAGACGATGGCGAAACGGAAAGCTGTCGATATGCCGGTGATCGGGCTGGTCCGGCCCCTGCTGGTGGACCAGCTCCCAGCCGAGTTGTTGTTCGCGGCTACTGCCTTCGCTAAATCGGCGGCAGGCACGCTCGGCCTCGCCCAGGGTGCGAATGCCGTATTGGCGTAAGCGCGGGAGCAGGGCGATGAAAATTTCGGCGGTAGCCAGCGCGTCACCCAGGGCGCTGTGGCGATGCTGAAACTCCACGCCGAGCCAGGCGGCGATGTGATCCAGGGACAGGTCGGGCAGGGTCGGTGCGACCAGCTTGGCCAGATAACGTACATCGAGGCAGCGCGGTGCCCGCCACTCCATACCCGCCAACTGGTGTTCGCGCTTCAGTATGGCGAGGTCGAAACCACTGGCATAACCGATCAGCAGCAAATCCCCGCGCCATTCGTTAAAAGCCTGATAGACCTCGACAAAGCCAGCCGCCGAGCGGACATCCTCATCGCTGATGCCGTGTATGGCCTGGCTTTTCGGGGGTATAGTGATCCCCGGATTAAGCAGTTGCGAAAAGCCTTCCCGCGCATCGACCACAGCATGGTTGATACGCACGCCGCCGAGCTGGATCATTCTTTCTTTGGTGACGTCGAGACCGGTAGTCTCGCTGTCGAAGGCCACCGCCTGCAGCGATACCAGCGGAATGCTCGAAAGGCTGTGGTCGGACACAGGCTAGCGCCCGCCGGATACGTCGATGAAACTGCCCGAGGTATAGCTGGCGGAGTCCGAGAGCAACCAGAGTATCGCCTCGGCCACCTCGCTAGCGCTGCCACCACGCTGCATGGGTACGCCACTCTTGAGGCGCTCGACGCGCCCGGGTTCGCCGCCGTCGGCGTGTATATCGGTATGAATAAGGCCGGGTTTCACCGCATTGACGCGTATACCCTGGTCACCAAGCTCTTTCGCCAGGCCAATGGTCATGCCGTCTATGGCCGCCTTGGAAGCCGCGTAGTCGACATACTCGTGTGCCGCGCCCAGATCAGCGGCACGCGAAGACAGGTTGACGATGCTGCCACCCTGTCCGCCGCTTCTGGTCGACATACGTTTTATCGCCTCGCGTGCACACAGGAAACTGCCGATGACATTGGTGTCGAATACGCGACGCCAGCGCTCGGCAGACATATCGACCAGATCGGATTGCTTCTCCAGCGTGCCGGCATTATTGACCAGTCCGTCGAGTCTGCCGAATTCGCTATCGATGGCGGCGTACATCGCCAGCACTTCAGCCTCCTCGGCGATGTTGGCGCGAAAAGCCAGGGCATGGTGGCCGTCAGCCTGCAAGGATTGCAGCAACTCCAGTGCAGCGGCTTCGCTGCGATGGTAATTGAGACACACAGAGTAGCCCCGCGAGGCTGCGAGACGGGCAGTTTCGGCGCCTATGCCGCGACTGGCCCCGGTAATCAGCAGTACTTTCGACATGGGTCTCCTCGCTGGCCTTGCCAGCCAGACATTACTGGTAGATCAATTCCAGGGTTTCGCTGCCCTGCGCCTGTTTGCGTTGCGCATGCAGTCCGAGTACCCCTTTGGTGTCCTGGCGAATCTCGATGTAAATCTGACCCGGCACCAGCACAAGTTGGTCAATGATCG
>CAXBMV010000543.1:0-2918 GCA_963976575.1 uncultured Gammaproteobacteria bacterium
GGATCTGACCGGGCTGGTGGGGTATGCCGGTCTCGGGGAAGAGGTTGCCGATGTTGCGCCCGCCGCGCTCGAACACGCGAAACACGTCG
Organism: uncultured Gammaproteobacteria bacterium; assembly: GCA_963976575.1. Lineage (GTDB taxonomy): Bacteria > Pseudomonadota > Gammaproteobacteria. Next base: position 90 of record CAXBMV010000543.1, read on the forward strand.
GCCGGCGGCACCACTTCCCAGGCGGGCAAGGGGTAGAGTATGGGCAACACGCCCATGGCTTTCATCTGCGCATCCGGCGGCGACGGGTTCTTGATCGCCGCGCCGATTCCTTCGCGGGTATAGCTTTCTCCGAGCAGGTAATTCTTGTAGGGCAGTATGCCATTGTTGTAGGAGGCGCCGCCCCAGAGCATCGCCGAGGTACTCATCAGGCTGCGTTCGGCGGCCTGTATCAATTCCAGGTGGCAGGCTCCGCAGGCCTGGCGGGCGACGCGGTAATCCGAGGGATTAACGAAACGGATGTACTCGCTACTCTCGCGATTCAGCAGGGTATAACTGTTTTGCGGATTGGCGCTGGAAGGGTGCGCCCAGTCGTCCGGGTAAAGCGGTAACACATGCGCGTCGAATTGCGCGGTCAGGTAATCGCTGTCTCCCTGCCTGGCTGCAGACGGCTTGCTGATGCCGCTATTGCCGCCGTGGCAATCGACGCAGCCGAGGTTCACCGCTTCGCTGGCGTGCATGCTGGGCTGGTCGGTGGTGGTATGGCAGCTGAGGCAGCCATAGTTTTTACTCGCCACCTCGTCGGGTGACTGCGATGCCGGTGCGTTGGCGTATACCGGGTAATGTCGGCTTTGCTTGCCGCTGCTTTCCGAGGCCAGTGCGGACATAGCCATCAGCAGCAACAGGGTGAATACAAAAATGCATGACCCTGTGCGTTTGTCGTATGTGAGGTATTTTTGCATCTTGTTAATAAGCCACCACCAGGTTTGCCAATAGCGAATATTCGGTTTGATCACCAAACATTTGCTCGTAGCCATCGCCTGGAATCAGCGCAGCGGCGGATACCCGCAGCACCAGGTTTTGCGTCATGAAAGGCCGGTAAATCGATGCCACCGAAACATCCCAGCCAATCTCGCGATCGATATTGCCCTGGTTGCGCGCGACCTCCAGAACCTTGCTGTTGTCGAACCAGAGGTGGTTGATGTTAAAACTGACGCGCCATTCCGGCAACAGGTCGAAATCCATGCCGTAGCCGATCAGTTGTATGCCGGGGTTGGTGAAATTCGCCTGTCCCTGGTCTTTCGAGGAGCGCAGCGAATTGAGTATGCCATTGCGCCCCGACAGGGTCACCCCGCCGCCGCCGATATTGGCGACCGCCTGGCGGATCCAGTAGCTGGTATCGGCGCCGGCAAACTGCGGGTTTTCCAGCACCGCATCAAAACCGGTGGATTTATCGTCGAAGGGGTCTTCATCGCCGCTGCCGTAGAGCAGCGACAGGCGTGCGCGCATCCAGTCGTAATCGCGCGAATACTCCAGCGCGGCGAAAAAGGCGCTGATGTCAGACTGGTTGTTATTAAAGCTGGCGTGGTTTTCGCTACCGATCGCGAAATAGGTCGACAGGCTGATATTGTGCCGGCCGATATGGCCGTCGCCATTGTAGCCGAGATAAGTCACCTGGTATTTTTTCAGCTGCTCCAGACCCAGCGACGCCGGGCGCACCAGAAAACCGTTGACGTCGTAGTAAGTCTTGTCATCCTCGTCGTTGCGGTTATGCAATAACACCAGCTGCGAGGTAAACCCCAGTACCGGGAAATCCTGGCGGTAGAGGTTGGCGACCAGCACATCATCGGAACGTAGCCCCTGGAATAAATCATTGAGGCCACTGTTACCCTCCTTGTCGATGCGTCTTAGCCAGGCGAGGTTGTACTGGTAAATGTTGTTGTCACGGGTGCCGAACAGGCGCACGCCGAAGGGGTTGTCGATGAACAGGAAGCCGCGGAAGTCTGCGGTAAAGGGCTGAACACCGACGCGCAGGCTGTCGAAATCGTAGTTATCCGAGACATTGCGCAGGTGCTTGTCGACGTATAGATCCTGTATGCCGAAATGGCCGTCTTCGCGGGTCCTGCTGAGGCGCGGGTCGATTTGCAGCGCGCGTCTTTCATCGACCTCGACGCGGTTGTAATTGCCCACCAGGGTGAAGCGATACTCGTAGTCGGGCGGGCGGAAAACCGTGTCGCCCTTGTAGTAAACCGCCGACATGATCAGGTTTTCGGTAAAGATAAACTGTTCATGCGAACCGATAACGTCGAGCTGACCGGCGCTGTTACTGGTTTGCGGCCCTACCGGGATCGGAACCCGGCCAACTTCCATTACCGTGTCGGATATCAGCGACAGGTTCAAAAACCAGTCGTCGTGGATCGGCTTGTCGCCCTTGTAGGTGTTGTGATTGTAAGGGTCGTACCAGTTGTCTTCGATCAGGCCGAGGCTGTCGGCCAGGCGCCAGCGGTCGGGGATGCTGATTTTCTCACGGCGCAAATCCCGGCCGGGTCGCGGCAGCGCCCACGGATTGATGATGTCATCGGCATTGTCGGCCACGGTCTCACCAGGCTGCACTCCGGGCCGTTGCCGTTTGATGGTTTCGGCCGCCTGCAACGCGCTGCAAAAAAGCAGCGCGGCGCCAGTCATGACTGCGAGTCTATTTACCACTGCAGACATTGACCTCGTTGCTGTCGATGAATGGCGCCTGCGGGCATTGCACGTAGCGCAGACGCGTACCCTGCGGGGTTAACTGATCGGCCCGCATTGCTGCCGGGGCATTATTGACGCTGCCGAGAATTTCGCCGGCCTGATGCAGGCCGAGGAAGGCGATCATGTCATCCTGGTCGACACCGTCGCCGGAGACGCCGAGGCCACCGACTAGCGTGCTGCCACGATAAATCGGAACGCTACCAGGGAATATCTGCAGTCCGTTTGCCAACCGTCCCAGCGTGGTGCAGTTTTGTGGCGTATCCGCCGAGGCAGTGGCGACATGCAGCAGATGCGTAGCCAGGC
>CAXBMV010000544.1:0-2915 GCA_963976575.1 uncultured Gammaproteobacteria bacterium
GGGGTCGGAATAGGGGCAAAAGAAGTCGTGTTGTCGGCCTTTGTTGGCTGCATGGCAGGCCTGGTACCTGGTACTTACTTTAGTATGCGGATGCTTAGAGCCACAAAAAACAATAATGCGGTGCAGTGGTTGGGCTATGCATACCGATCCGAAATAGGTAAATGGCTGATCACGGGCTCGATATTCATGCTCGCGTTTAGCGCGGATTACCCTTGGGATCCAGTTTTTTTATTTGCCGGGTTTGGCGTGATCGTCCTGTCCGGTTGGTTGGCACCACTAGTGATAAAAGAGTAATCTAGCGAAATGGCTTACGCAAATTCAAGCGAATACATCAAGCACCATTTGACCAACCTGGTCTATGGCCAGCATCCGGATGGAAGCTGGGGTTTCGCCCATGGTGCTGACGAGATCAAGGAAATGGGTTTCTGGTCTATCAATGTCGATTCGATGTTTTTCTCTATTGGTCTCGGCTGCCTGTTCCTGTTTATATTTCGCCAGGCGGCGAAGCGCGCTTCTACCGATGCGCCTACCGGCCTGCAAAATTTCATCGAAATGATCATCGAGTTTATCAATGACTCTGTACGTGGTTCTTACTCGGGCAAGAGTCGGCTGGTCGCGCCGCTGGCACTGACCATCTTCGTCTGGATTTTCCTGATGAATTTAATGGACCTGGTCGCAGTAGACCATATTCCCTGGCTGGCCAGCCTGTTCGGAGTGCCATATTTAAAAATCGTACCGACCACTGACCCGAACATTACTTTCGGCATGTCAATTTCGGTATTCCTGCTGATCCTGTTCTACAGCATCAAAATGAAGGGCCCGGGCGGTTTCTTTGCCGAGCTAGCCTTCCATCCGTTTCCCAAGTTCATGATGCCGGTCAACCTCGTGTTGGAAGGTGTCACACTGATTGCAAAACCCGTTTCGCTGGCGCTGCGTTTGTTCGGCAACCTGTATGCGGGTGAAATGATATTCATACTGATAGCCTTGATGTACAGCGGTGGATGGGTGCTTGGTATATCGGGTGGATTGTTGCAACTGGTTTGGGCGTTATTCCATATCCTGATCATCACCTTGCAGGCGTTTATTTTCATGACGCTGACCATCGTGTATCTGGATATGGCATCGCAGACAGAGCACTAACTTTAATTAACATCACACAAATCTAAATTAGGAGATAATCATGGAATCAGCATTGCTTTATATCGCTGGCGCTTTAATGATGGGTATGGGCGCACTGGGTGCGGCTCTTGGCATCGCAGTATTGGGCGGACGCTTTCTCGAAGGCGCTGCTCGTCAGCCTGAATTGATGCCAATGTTGCGTACGCAATTCTTCATCGTTGTGGGTCTGATCGACGCGGTACCAATGATCGCGGTTGGTCTGGCCATGTATGTCATGTTTGCGGTCGCCTAGTTGCCGATTCACCTGACATAGACTAAAGCGAGGACTGCAATATGAATTTCAATGCAACTCTAATAGGGCAATCGATAACTTTTATCGTGTTTGTCTGGTTCTGCATGAAATATATATGGCCACCGCTAGTGACCATTCTGGAAGAGCGTACAGCCAAAATTTCCGAGGGTCTTGCGGCGGCAACACGTGGACAGAAAGACCTGGAAGATGCGCAAACGAAAGCCCACGAAAGCCTCAAGGATGCCAAGCAGCAGGCACAGGAAATCATCAACCAGGCGCAAAAGCGGGCCAACGAAATCGTTGATGAAGCCAAGGGCATAGCCCACGAAGAGGCCGACAAGATCAAGGCCTCGGCAACGGCAGATATAGACCAGCAAATCAGCAGCGCGCGTGAACATCTTCGCAAGGAAGTTTCTTCAATTGCTCTCGCCGGTGCCGGCCAGATTCTCAAGCGTGAAGTCAATGCCAAGGATCATGCCGCGGTGCTGGATGATCTCGTCGCTCAAATTTAAGGTCTGATAAATGTCTGAATTTGAAACAGTGGCCAGACCCTACGCCAGGGCTATTTTTGAACTGGCCTCGCAAGAAAGCCAGTTGCAACAGTGGCAGGACCGCCTCGGACTGTCGGCGGTCATAGCGGCAGACAACGACATGCAGGCGATTTTCGAATCACCTTCCATGCTCGCCAGGGAGCAGTCGGATTTGTTCCTCTCGGTAGTAGCTGGCGCCGACAAGGTTGATGTCAGTGACGATTTTAAAAACCTGGTGGCGTTGTTGGCTGAAAATGGACGTCTCGCGGCATTCCCCGCGATCGCGACCGCTTTTGAAACTCTCAAGCAGGAAGCCGAGGGCAGGATCGAAGTGCGCATACGTAGCGCGCAGAAATTGAGCACCGAACAAGAGCAACAGATTTCAACCAGCCTGGCGAAACGCCTGGGCAAGGAAGTCAGTATTTCCACAGAGATCGACGAGAGCCTGATCGCAGGCGCGGTTGTTACCGCGGGCGACCTGGTCATCGACGGTTCCGCCATAGGGCGTATGGAAAAACTGACTAGTGCACTTAATAAATAACAGATTTTTACGATTACGGGATAAACGCGATGCAACTTAATCCGTCTGAAATTAGCGAACTTATTAAAGATCGCATCAAGAACTTTGAAGGTGCTGCCGAAGCGAGGACAGAAGGTACTGTTGTCAGCTTGATGGATGGTATCGCACGTATTCACGGTCTTGCCGACGTCATGTCCGGTGAAATGATCGAATTTCCGGGTAATACCTTCGGAATGGCGCTCAATCTCGAAAGAGATTCGGTGGGTGCGGTTATTCTCGGAGCCTACGGACATATCTCCGAAGGCGACACGGTGAAATGTACCGGTCGTATCCTCGAAGTACCGGTAGGCGAAGAATTGCTCGGCCGCGTCGTCAACTCGCTGGGCGAGGCAATCGACGGCAAGGGTGCGATCGAGTCAAAAGAATTCATGCCGATCGAGCGTATCGCTCCCGG
>CAXBMV010000545.1:0-2892 GCA_963976575.1 uncultured Gammaproteobacteria bacterium
CCGATCATCTGCCCGTGCGGGTGGCGCAGCTGTCGGCGCGATCGGTACCTTACCAGGCGAAACCGCATAAACAATTTGATTTCATCTGTCTTGGATACTGCCTGTTCATCAGCCTGTTTATCATCGGCATAATCGCGATCTGCCAGTACGCCGCGCTGGTCAAGCTATGGCCCTACAACCTGTCGCTGGGGCTGAGCAATTACAATTTCGAGAAGATGGACGGTGGCGGCTGGGATTCGTATTACAACTCGATTCGTCTGGCATTTTTCACCGCTATCGCCGGTACCCTGATCGTGTTTACCGGTTCCTACATGGTGGAGAAAACCAACGGCTTTGCCAGCACCCGTTCGGCATTTCAGTTTCTGGCGATGATGCCAATGGCGATCCCGGGCATGGTGCTCGGACTGGCCTATATCTTTTTCTTTAACGACCCGGCCAACCCGCTGAACGGTTTGTACGGCACCATGGCGATACTGGTGATTTGTACGGTCACTCACTTTTACACGGTCTCGCACCTGACCGCGGTAACCGCGCTGAAGCAAATGGACCGCGAGTTTGAATCGGTGGCAGCCTCGTTGAAACAACCCTTTTACAAGCTGTTCTCCAAGGTAACCGTGCCGGTGTGTCTGCCGTCGATACTGGATATTTCCATCTACCTGTTCGTCAACGCGATGACCACGGTGTCGGCTGTTATCTTCCTCTATTCACCTGATACCACGCTGGCCTCGGTGGCGGTTTTGAACATGGACGACGCCGGCGACGTCGCCCCGGCCGCGGCCATGGGCATGATGATTTTCTACACCAACGTCGGTGCTCGCCTGCTGCATACCTTCGTCACCCGCAAGCTACTCGGCCGCACCCAGGCCTGGCGCAAGAACCAGTAATCCGAGTTCGTAGCGCGCATTCGCGCATTTAAGCTTACCGGTTTTTTAGACTGCGGGTTCACGCGGAGGAGCGGGGACGCGGAGGGCGCAGGGGTATTGCTGCGGTTCCTTCGACAATGATTCAGACCAGGCTTCAAGTACTGCAACCATAGCCTATATAAGACTTCTCGCAGAGGGCGCGGAGGAGGCGGAGAGCGCTGAGGGAGTGGTTTAGTGTTCTGAATATAAAAAACAAACCGTCATCCCCGGAATCTGCGAAGCAGATGTCCGGGATGACATTCGATTCTTATTAATTCATGCGGGGATAAATAACTAATTCCTAAATAGTAATGTGTCCCCGAATGTTGGCACCACTTAAAAACCTCCGCGTCCTCTGCGGCCTCTGCGAGAGGTTTATCGACCATCTAAAAGTTGCTCAGATTTTTAATCCTGTGCCAGCTCTCGATGGCTGAAAACCCAATAAGCGTACAGTTCGATTTCGTCCTCAATCACCAAAGATTGATCCACCAACTCCCTCCCCTGCGTCCCCGCGCCTCCGCGTGAACCAGTAGCCCGACACTCCCGGTTAACAGGTTTACTCGCGCATGCGCGTTGCTTTGGGGTCATAGAGCGCCGACAGGCTGGCTTTGGCAGGCACAGGAACACCGGCGACGTCGATTTCGAACTTGCCAGAGGCGAGATAATCGGCATCGACATCTTCTTCGACTTCGACGTAACCCAGACCTACTGATCCGCCCAGCGTGTGGCCGTAGTTACCCGAGGTGAGGTGGCCAACGATTTTACCGTCGCGCAATATCGGTTCGTGGTGATACAGCATCGCCTCCGGGTCTTCGAGCAGGAATTGCACCATGCGCTTTTTCATAAAACTGCGCGATTCCTTTTGTCTTGCTATGGCATCACGGCCGATGAATCCGCCCTGCTTGTCCAGTGCGCAGACGAAACCCAGACCGCATTCCAGCGGCGTGTCGACTTCGGCAACATCGTGGCCGTAGTGGACGAATTTCTTTTCCATGCGGCAAGAGTCCAGCGTGTGCATGCCAGCCAGGCTAAGCCCGTGCGCCTCGCCTTTGTCCCACAGGTAATCGAAGCCGTGGCGCGCCTGATCTGTCGGCACATAGAGTTCCCAGCCGAGCTCGCCGACATAAGAGACGCGTGCCGCGTAGGCACGCGATGCGCCCAGCTCTACCGGCTGGAAAGCACCAAAGGGGAAAGATTCGGTGCTCATGTCGTGGTTCAGGGTTTCGCCCAGCAGTGCGCGACTGTTCGGTCCCATCACCCCGAGCACCGCCCAGGCATTGGTAATATCGCTGACGCAGCAGAATTCATCATCACCGATATTCGACTTCAACCAGTGCATGTCCTTGATTGTTTGCGCGGCGCCGCTAACCACCCAGAAGCTGGTTTCATCGATGCGTGTTACGGTGAGATCAGCCTCTATGCCACCACGCTCATTCAGCCAATGGGTGTAGACCATGCGCCCGGCTGCGACGTCGACATCGGCGCTGGAAATACGCTGTAATACCTGGCAGGCATCGCGGCCCTGCACCAGGTACTTGGAAAACGAGCTTTGATCGAAGAGTACGACTTTTTCGCGCGCGGCCCTGTGCTCGGCGGCGTTGTACTCGAACCAGTTCTGCTTGCCGAAACTGTATTCGTATTCCGGGGTGACGCCTTCGGGTGCAAACCAGTTGGCACGCTCCCAGCCGGCGGCTTCGCCGAAGCAGGCGTTATGCGCCTGCAGGCGCTCGTGCAAGGGCGAATGTCGCAGGTCGCGCGATGTGCGCATCTGTTTATAGGGGTAATGATTTTCGTAAAGCAGGCCGAGGGTTTCGCTGACGCGCTTCTCGATATAATGCTGCGTCGACTGGAATGGAAACATGCGGCGAATATCGTTGCCCCATAAATCCATCGGCGCATGCCCCTTGTCCATCCACTCGGCAAGCGCGCGGCCGAGGCCACCCGAGGTCTGGATGCCCACCGAGTTCAGACCACAGGCGACATAGAAATT
>CAXBMV010000546.1:0-2892 GCA_963976575.1 uncultured Gammaproteobacteria bacterium
GGCGATGGAGCCGGAAATCCTGTTGATGGACGAGCCCTTCAGCGCCCTCGACCCCCTCATCAGGCGTCAGTTGCAGGGCGAATTCATGAAGCTGGCATCGATCATGAAAAAGACCACCGTGTTCATTACCCACGATCTCGACGAGGCGGTACGCATAGGCGATCGCATCGCCATCATGCGCGACGGCCGCATGGTGCAGATTGGTACGCCGGAAGAAATCGTCAGGCATCCGGCCGACGCCTATGTCGCCGAGTTCGTCGCCGGCATATCGCGTCTCAAGATTGTACGCGCTCATGCAATCATGGAGCCCTGGCAGGAGTATCTGAAGAGCAATCCATCGCCTGATGACAATGCCCCGCGCATCAGCGAAGAGGAAAACCTGAGTGCATTAATCAATGCCGCGATAGAGACCGAATCGCCGCTGGTTATCATCGACGGTGCAGATAATGCGGTGGGAGTGATCACGCGTGCCGAGCTGTTAAAAACCATTATTGAGGGGACAGAAACATCATGAATATTCCCGTCGAGAACGAAGCAGTGGCGGCAGAGTCGCGCCACGACCTGGTAGCAAAATTTGTCGAAACCAACCCGGAGTATTACGAACGCGAATTCAATCGAATCGGTGAGTCAGCTAAGTTTACCCTGAGTTTTAATCTGGTCGCGGCGCTATTCGGACCCATCTGGTATGGCATGCGTAGTCTGTGGAGTCTGGGTCTGCCGTTTGCCATCATCGAAGCCTTCGGTTTCGTGCAACTGGCGCGGGGATTCTGGGGCGATCTCGCCGCCGACGCGCGCGAACGCATCGGCCAAATTGAGGGCACGCTGGAATTTCGCTACAAACAATTGGCCGCGGCTATAGAAAAGAATGCCGATAATGTCGATGTTTTCGAACGCGCAATCGAATCTCTGGAAGCCAACATCGGTGGATTCCGCGCCGAGGTGCAGGCTGCCGAGGAAAGCTGGATATGGGTAGTGGCTTCGGGTTTCCTGGTCTTGCTGGTGGTGAAACTGATGCAGGGCCTACTCGCAAACTGGGCGCTGGAACGACGCTTTTCCGACTGGCTTTCTGATCGCCGCATTGGTTCGGGTATGAATCTCTCGCGAACCCTGCTCGGAGCCGGCTTTATCACCATTATCTACAGCGTCAGTATCATCCATTTCGGCTTCCCGGGTATGCTCGAGGTGGTCGCGGTATTTCCCACTGATCCTGAGTACCGGCTCACTGCGATCGCATTGATCAAACAATTCTTCGAGTGGTCGATCATCGAGGGCGAGTGGTTGTTCAGTTTTATCACCTCGGGCATACGCGTTGTGCTGGATGCGCTGGAGCTACTGTTTGTACAAACCCCCTGGGCGGTCATGGCCAGTTTTATTATTCTCCTGACTGGTCTCTCGGCGGGTAAAAAGGCGGCTATTTTTTGCGCCGGCTTTCTTGCTTACATGGGTCTGTTCGGATTCTGGGACAAGGCAATGACAACGCTGGCATTGCTCGGTACTGCGGCATTTATCAGTATCATACTGGGCATACCGCTGGGCATGTATTGCGCGCATAGACCGCGATTTTATTCCTTTATTCGACCGATCATGGATTTCATGCAAACCATGCCGGCCTTCGTCTTCATGATTCCGGTGATTGCATTTTTTGGAACCGGTAAACCGGCAGCGGTTATTACCACGATGATCTTCGGTGGCACGCCTGTGGTACGTCTGACCGTGCTCGGGCTTCGCGGTGTGCCGGAAACCGTACGCGAAGCGGCTATTTCTTACGGCGCTTCGAAATGGTATTTACTCTTCAAGGTCGATTTACCGCTGGCCGCTCCGTCGATACTGGCCGGCATAAACCAGACTATTATGCTCAGCCTGGCAATGGTGGTGGTGGCCTCGCTGATCGGCGCCAAGGGGCTGGGAGAGGATGTGCTCGAAGCGCTGCAATATGCATCGGTGGGGCAGGGCATACTCGCCGGATTCGCAATCCTGTTTTGCGCCTTGATACTCAACCAGGTCGTTCAGGGAGAGCGCAAGTAGAAAGGCCGGGATAGACCCGGTCAGGCTCAGGATGCGCTGGACGGGTCGAGAAAATCCTGCAAAATCAGGTTAAAAATTCCCGCCTTTTCCATATGTGCGTTGTGTGCACAGCCGGGCATTACCGCAAGCTGACAGCCCGGGATGCCTTGCCACAACGCCTGCGGCTGGCTCCAGCCATAGGAACGATCCCTGTCTCCCCAGATGACCAATGTCGGCATGGAAACCTTGTCTAGCTGATCGACCACGTTCCAGTCTTCCCAGGCGCTTAAACAGGCCAGCGCGGCCTGGGTAGTGACCTGGCTGGCGGCATCGATACATACCGCATACCCAGGCGCCTTTTCACCATCGATAAACCAGGTGGCGGCGATTCGCGCGGCCGCATTTTGCAAACCCTCGTTCTCGATACGCCTGCGCGATTCCGCCAGGGTTTCGAAGCGATTGGGCAACAGCCCTACCGGGCCGGTGCCGAAGCAAACCAGTCGGCTTATCCGGGCGGGCTGCATCAATGCCATTTGCTGCACAATCATGCCGCCCATAGAATGCCCGATGAGCATGAATTCCTTGACCCCGAGCTCATCGAGCAAGTCGAAAACCAGTTGTGCCGCCTCTGCTATGGATTCGGGACCCTGCATGTGGGCGCTGAGGCCGTGACCGGCCAGCTCGGGGGTTATCACATCGTATTCGCGGCTGAAATAGTCGATCTGCGCCTGCCACAGCGCGCTGCTGCCAAGATAGCCGTGCTGCATTACCAGCGTTTTGCCGCTGCCACTGCGTTGGTAGCCCAGTTGAGTTGTCACAGTGCTTCAGCCTGTGCCAGCAGCGATTTCTTCGGCACCGAGCGCGCGATTATTGCCGCGTAGCATGACC
>CAXBMV010000547.1:0-2885 GCA_963976575.1 uncultured Gammaproteobacteria bacterium
GTCGCCCGCCCCAGTAGCAGGCACTCCATGGTTTCTTGTTCCAGACATTTGACCAGTAACCATCGGAGGGTTCGCGCACCACTTCAATATCGATACCTGCTTTTGCCGCAGAATCCTTGTAGAGCAAGGCCGCATCTACAGCGCCGGGAAAGGCGGCATCCGATGCAGAGAGCTGAATTTTAGCGCCTTCCAAGCCTGATTTCTTCAGATGATGTTTAGCTTTATCAGGGTCGTAGCTTCGCTGTGGCAAGTTCGACGCATGAAAGCGGTTAGCGGTCGAAATCGGATGGTCGTTACCGAGTGCCCCGTGGCCCAGCAGGATCTTTTTCACCATTTGCTCGCGATCAACCGCCAGCTTTAATGCCATGCGCAAATCATCGTTATCGAAAGGCGGTGCATTGACTCGCATCGGGAAGGTATAGTGCAGCGTTCCGGTCACTTCGATGGTTTTGACACTGGGAACACGCTCCAGCAAGTGGGCGGTTTTGGGGTCAACCCGGTCAATCGCATCGACTTCACCGTTGATGATTGCATTCTGGCGCGCCGTGGTGTCTGCGATAACAAGCACCTCAACCTCGTCAAAATGAGCGCGTCCGGATTTCCAGTAGTCTGGATTACGTTTGAAAGTGGCCCTCGAACCGGCATTAAACTCCTGCAAGACGTAGGGCCCGGTGCTAATACCCGAGAAAGGGTCAATTTTCCCATCGGCTGCTGCAGGTAAAACAATCAGGTGATAGTCACTGACGATGTAAGGGAAATCCGCGTTCGCCGCATCAAGCTCAAAAATTACCGTCTGTGTGCCTTGCTTACGAATTTCCTTGACGGCTGTCAACAGTGCCTTGGCGGCGGATTTACTGGCTTCACCACGGTGATGATTGAACGACGCGATGACGTCATCGGCGGTGAGTGATTTACCATTGTGGAATTGAACACCGGGGCGCAGTTTGAAAGTCCAGGTTTTTCCATCCACGGAATCAAATGTTTCTGCCAGCTCCGAGATTAACGTGCCATCGTTATTTACTTCGGTTAAATTGTTGCCATAAGTGAAATTCATCAGGATCGTCATTTGGCTCTCGGTAGTGGCCGGATCAAGCGAATCGGTCGTACCCCCACCACTCAACCCGATCCGGAAACGCCCTCCTTTTTTGGGACTTGCGAGTGCCGATTGCGATAGCAACAATGAGGCCGAAGATGCCGTCAATCCCAGTGCGATGGCCCGGCGCATGAAACTGCGCCGATCAAGCTGACCGGTTTTGGCCATTTCAATCAAACTTTTCTCGAATTTCATCGTTTCCTCCAGTGGACTTTTTAAAAAGTTTTGCGTTGAACGCAGACAGGTCGATTCTGCCGACTGGAAGTTCGCTTAAAAAGTGAAAAGAATATTTTGATTGGTTAGTTTTATTTACCAATTAAAATTATCGGTTTAATATGACGATCTCTTACGAAATCTGAGATTCAATGGCTACTCGCATTCCATCGCTGGCATCACTCAGGGCTTTTGAAGCCGTTGCCCGGCACCTCAGTTTCAGGCGTGCCGCCGATGAACTATGTGTCACCCATGCCGCTATCAGTCATCAGATCAAATCGCTTGAATCAGAGCTAGGCCTCAAGCTATTCAAGCGAAATTCGCGTTCGGTCAACCTCACTGACGAGGGTAGTCTTTATTTCCCCGTGATTCGGGACAGTCTTGATGCCATTGCCAAAAGTACCGAACACCTGAAGCGGGAAAAGGGTTACGAGGAACTTATCGTTCAGTCTTACAGCTCATTCGTGAATACGTGGCTACAGCCGAGACTGACACAATTTCAGAGTCAAAATCCGATGATTCGCGTCCGCATCAAGACATCGTTCGAAGATGCTGATTTTGACCGGCAACTATTTGACATCGGAATTTCTAATGGCCCATTCGCAGACGATGATCTCTATATATTCAAACTCTTCAGTACCGACATGTTCCCGGTTTGCTCACCAGCATTGGTCAGTGCAAGTTCGCCGCTCGACCAACCTGCAGACTTGAAGCATCACCTGTTGTTGCAAATACCCTCGATTAAAAATGAACTCGATGACTGGACACTCTGGTTGTCAGCCGCAGAAGTGGGTATTGATAAAGCCCGATTTGGCCCTGTCTTCGATAACTACCCTTTGGCATTGCAAGCGGCGCTCGAGGGACAGGGCTTAGTCATGGCCCGTCGACCATTTGCCGCCGCTGACCTCGCTAACGGACGATTGATCAAGCCCTTTAATCTATCAGTCAATGAACCCGGCAGCTGGTTCCAGGTGACCAAGCACAAACCGGAGCCTGGTTCGGCAGTCTATTTATTTACAGAATGGCTGCAGCAGGAAATAGGTTCCGATTCCAACTTTAAAACGGCCAGGTAATCTCCAGGCTGTATCAAATACAATGACCAATCTGACATACGCTTTCTCGCTATCTATGGATCTTCAGCTTGACCAATTTTGAGACCTTCCAGGTCTTCAGGTCTCAAACGGTATCTAATGACGTTTCCCGCATGAAGCCCGCCAAACTGTTTCTGGGCATAGGCGATGACATCATCGCGATCTTCTTCGGGAATGTTCTGCTGCTCGGCCAGGGTCCGGATTTCATCTGGGTGAAATTCCTTCCACTGAAGAACGCATTTGCGAATGGCTTCGCGGATGAACTCGCGATAAACCGCTGCTGCTTTGTCAGGTGTTTCCACTTCTGCACGCAGGATTTTGTAGTTTTGCGCTGATGCGAGGTAAGCATCAATGTAGATCTCGCGTAGTAATGCAACGTTATTTAATTCATATATCCCGATGAGCGCATCGATGTACTCGCGATCGTTTATCGTAAGAAACGACATGGGCGCAAGATCTGCTTTTAACAGCATGATGTTAGATGCGAT
>CAXBMV010000548.1:0-2882 GCA_963976575.1 uncultured Gammaproteobacteria bacterium
GTAATACTCGACCATATCGGTGCAAAATATCTCGAGTCCAATCTTAAATCGCTGGCATTATATGGTCGCCTGCTACTAATCGGGGTGATGGGCGGCATCAAGGCAGAAATCAATCTTGCCATGGTGATGGTGAAGCGCCAGCAAATCATTGGCTCGGTGCTGCGCTCGCGGCCGGTGGCGGAAAAAGCGGCTATCATCGCGCAATTCGAGCAAACCGTGATGCCATTATTCGCTGCTGGCAGCATAGCGCCACTGGTCGATGCCACTTTTCCACTCAGCGAGGCCGCAAAAGCACATGATTTGATGGAGCAAGGCGGTCATTTTGGTAAAATCGTGCTACTGCCCTGAGTACAAAGGTATTTTGGTATACAGTATGCCAAACAGGGGATTTAGGGTACAATCGCTGAAATCGTTTGTGCTGACCTGCTTCTTTTAAAATTGATGGAATCCAGTTATGGCGTTCAAGACTATCTTATTACCGATTCGTGAAAGCAGTACTGCTGCCGCGCTAATGGAAACTGCGATCAGTATGGCGGTACGCAACGAGGGCCATCTCGATCTGCTTTACGTCGCCAGTGAACCCGAACATATGATCCCGTTCAGCACCATGGGTCTGTCGGCGAACATGCGCAAAACCATTATCGAATCGGCAACGGCCAACGCCGAACAGCAGGGCGAAGAATTAAAGCAGGCATTTCTGGCGCTTTGCGATCGCTACAAAGTGAAAGTTCAAACGCGCTCGGCAGACCACAACGGTGCTTCCGCAGACTTCCTGCTGCGCACCGGCAAGCGCGACGATTTGATCGGCCGCTATGGTCGTCTCGCCGACCTGATCATCGTGCCACAACCGATCAAGGTAGCACCACCACCAAGCTCTTTCGAAGCAGCGCTGCGCGAAAGCGGACGCCCTGTGCTAATGGTGCAACGCGAAAAAGTGCTGGAAGCTCCGGGCAAACGCCTGGCCATAGGCTGGAATAGCAGCAAGGAAGCGGCGCAGGCAATCTCGGCGATGCTGAGTAACCTGAAGCGCGCCGACAAGGTCTTCGTTCTGACCTCGGAAAAACGCATGCAGCAACCCATTAACGCCGACGATGTCTGCGTTTATCTCGGCTGTCATGGCATCAGCGCGGAAACCGCGACCTTCACCACTGAAAACCAGTCAGCCGGAGAAGCCCTGCTGGCCAAGGCACACGAAATGGACTGCGATCGACTCATCGTCGGTGGTTATAGCCGCCCCAAGATCCGCGACATCATCATGGGTAGTGTCACCGGACATCTGCTAGCGCATGCCGATATGCCGGTCATTTTTGTTCACTAATTAGTCCGCAGTCTGGCGCAACCAGCCAGATTGTTTCTCCTCTTTCCCTCCGAAGTTCGGAGGGAATTTTTTTTCACCGGGGTTTGCCCGATACAAACCCCTGATTGATGCGCCCTTTCCTCGCAGGTATTTGCCGACGAGTTGAACCTGGCCGATGAAGTTGTTAGGGTAGCCGCCCTCACACACACGGAGAAAGCATGGACAAGGTATTATTTGGCGAACGCATCAAACTCGCTCGCGAGTCCTCTGGAATGAGCAAGCAATTGCTGGCCGGCCGCCTTGGCGTCAAAGGTATCACTATCACCAAATGGGAGGCTGGCGAACAGCAACCACGCGCGGATAGAGTGAACAGGATAGCGAGCATGCTCAATGTGCCGCTGCTGTGGTTGCTGGCAGGAAGCCAGCAAGTACCGGATCAGGCGACTGCGATCGATAGCAATGAATTACTGCAGCAAAAATACGGTGAACTGAGCAACAAGGTAAAAGATCTGCAGTCCAGCCTTGAAGAGTTCAAGTTGCTACTGGATGCAAGCAGCTGACAAATCTGACCTGTCACGCCAAATTCAGCAGAAAATAATCGCTGCTGAAAAAGCTAGTAGTCGATCGGCAACTCGAAACCCATTTTTACGTTTTCCATCACCACCATGGTCTTGAAGCTCTTGATATAGGGCGACTCCCAAAAAAAGTCCTGGGTGAATAGCTCGTAATCCGCCAGGGTTCTGGAAACCACCAGCAGCACAAAGTCCGCATCACCGGTAGTGTAAAAGGCCTGGGTTATTCGGGGGTTCTGAATAATGGCGCGCTTGAAGTTGACGACTATATCCCTGCGGTCTCTTTCGATGTTTACCGATACCAGGGTAAACACTTCGAATCCAAGACGCTCGGGATCGACTATCGATACATTCTTGATAATGGTGCCGTCCTGACGCATACGATTAACCCGTCGCTTGGCTGCCGTGGCTGACAAACCAACCGCTTCTCCGAGCATTTCGGTGCCGACCAGGGCGTCATGCTGGAGTATGCCAAGCAATTTACGGTCTATCGCATCAGCTTCTGTTTCGTCGTGTTTAGCTTTCATTTTGCAGTAATCCCTCGTTTCCAATACTGAATACGCAGCATTATTGCATATTCATGCAATACAATAGTCACTCAGAATGTGATCGACCTGGCGCTTTATCAGCCGGGTTTTTTTATTTGGGTGCTGGCTCGTCATCGTGACCGGTAACCAGAAAAAGCCAATCTTGCCATTTTCAAATGAGGTTTTATCGTCATGGCGACGGAACAGTCAAAACAATCGCGCAGTGCACAGTTTGATCGCTTACGCGATGCGGAATTGCTTTGCCAGCAGGCCTATATCAATGGTGCCTGGTGCGAGGCAGACGATGCTGCAGTGATCGATGTCAGCAACCCGGCCGACGGCAGCTGGCTGACGGCCGTCTCCAGCGTCAGCGCGGCACAAAGCCTGGCCGCGGTCGAAGCCGCCAATAAAGCCTTCGTGGAATGGTCGTTGCTGCTGCCCCAGGAACGCGCGCAATTCCTGCGCCGCTGGGATGATTTAATTCTG
>CAXBMV010000549.1:0-2860 GCA_963976575.1 uncultured Gammaproteobacteria bacterium
CTCGGTGGCGGGCCCAGAAGCACTACCCTGGAAGTGGCGATTTATCAGTCGTTGCGCTTCGACTTCGATCCCGCCCGGGCAGCTGTGCTGGCCTTGTTACAGCTGGGGCTGTGCGCACTGGTGGCAATATTGACGCTGAAGTTTCAAAAAATGCCCGATGTCGAAATCGGTTTGAGCGCCGGACCGACCAGGGCGCCGGTAACAACCACTAGCCCACTGTCACTCTGCCTGATCCTGATAGCGGCGGTGTTTGTCGGCATGCCGATACTGGCCATGTTGATCGATGCCCTGGCCGGCCCGGTTCAGGCTGTTCTTAACAGCGATTACCTGTGGCGCGCTGCCATATACTCGGTTTTCATCGCGCTGACGGCCTCCGTGCTTTCACTGCTGGCGGGTTGGTTGATGCTGCGCAGCAGTAGCGCCATGGCCAACCTCGGACAGGAGCGCAAGGCCCGCTTGATCGAGTTATCCGGCTCGATTGTCTACGCGCTTCCCCCGCTCGTAATCGGAACCGGCATGGCGATGCGCCAGTCAAATCGTCGCTACCAGCGCCTTTGTGAAAGTCTGTCGCTGCAGGGCTGGCAGCGTTTTCGCCTGGTCGACTGGCCGCTATTGCGCCGTCCAGCCGGGCTTGCGGCGGCGCTTGTGGCAGCGCTGGCGATGGGTGATCTCGGTGTTATCGCGTTGTTCGGCAGCTCTGAAACGGCGACTTTGCCGCTACTCATTTACCAGCAGCTAGGTGCCTACCAGTTGCCTCAGGCTGCGGTTACCGCGGTAGTTTTGCTTATCCTGTGCCTGCTATTATTCTGGGCACTGGAAAGAGGTCTGGGAGGGAAGGTCAATGCTTGAAGTGGAGCGATTGTGTTTTGGTTACGCTGCGGCAGAGACGACCTCGATGCAATTCGATTTGAGCGTGGCTCGCGGTGAAGTACTCAGCCTGATAGGCCCCAGCGGCTCGGGTAAATCGACCCTGCTCAATCTTATTGCCGGTTTCCTGCCCGCACAAAGCGGTGCCATCCGCATCGACGGTAACAACATAATCGACCTCGAAGTGGCGCGACGACCGCTGTCGATGGTATTCCAGCAGCACAACCTGTTTCCGCATCTGGACCTGTTCACCAACGTGGCGCTGGGCGTTAACCCCTCGTTGCGCCTGGATACCGGGCAAGCCGATCGGGTCGCCGACGCACTCGCCAGACTGGGCCTGGAAGGAATGGAAAAGCGACTTCCCGCCGAACTATCCGGTGGACAGCGTCAGCGTGTCAGCCTGGCGCGGGCACTGGTGCGTAAATGCCGGGTGCTGTTACTAGACGAGGCTTTTGCGGCCCTGGGACCTGCACTGCGTGCCGAATTGATCGAACTGGTGCGCGACCTGGTAGAGCAGGAAAGCATGGCGGCGTTGCTGGTCAGCCATCAACCCGGCGACGCACGCCTGGCCTCGGCGCGCACCGCCTTCATCCATCAGGGACGGGTACTCTGTATCGAACCAACCGAGCAATTGCTGCAACAATCGCAAAGGCCGGAGATCAGCGCTTACCTGGGGGCAGGGTGAAAGCCGCGCAGCAACTGCAGAAAGCCTTCGAAACAATACCGCTACTGTGTGGATTACAGCCATCGGATTTCAGGATCAGCGAACTGCGCGGATACACCAACTGGAATTTTCGCCTGCAGGATAAGCAGCGCGACTGGGTGCTACGCATCCCTCGACCCGAGACCAACCGTTTTATCAATCGTGAAGCCGAGGCGCACAACCAGACGCTGGTGGGTGGAATCGGTCTGGCGCCAGCCTGCCTGTGGCGTGATCGCGATGGGATGACGATGACCACGACGCTGGCGGCCGCGCGTGAGTTGCAGGCCAGTGACTTTGGCAATGACGCCATCTTCGATCTCGTCGCCGGGAGGCTGTGGCAATTGCATAACAGTCGCCTGGAATTTGAAGGTTTGCTGCACATCGGCGTAGAAATAGAGCGCTATTACGCGCTGCTGTCGGCAACTATGCAAAAGTCCCTGGCCGCGGACTACCAGCGCGGCCAGCGTTTACTCTCAAACCTGGAACTGCAGGACAGCCCTGTCTGCCCATCGCATAGCGACCCGGTCCTGGAAAACCTGCTGCTAGAGAAGGGCGGGCTATGGTTGATCGACTGGGAATATTCGGCGATGGCCTCACCCTATTGGGATCTGGCCACGCTAGCCAACGCCGCCGCTCTGAATACGCAGCAATGCAGCCGCCTGCTACAAAGCTATTGCGCGGCTGGCGCGACGCTGGAAGAATCGACACTACACAACTACCGCCAATTGTTGCAGTTGCTCAGTGACTGCTGGATGGCGGTGTTCGCAAATCGCGACCAATAGCCCTGGATAGCTATCATGTTCATGCATTCGACAAGCCTCTACCTGACCTCGGTACTCATCTGGGGCTCCACCTGGTATGCGATCAAGTTCCAGCTCGGCACCGTCGCCGAAGAAGTCTCGTTGCTGTATCGTTTCGCACTGGCCTCGATCATATTGATCATCTTTTGCCTGTTTAGCAGGCGTAATCTACGTTACTCGCTGTCGCAACACGGTTTCATGGCACTGCAGGGGTTGTTTCTCTACAGCAGCAATTACCTTATTTTCTACTGGGCCACCGGTCTGCTGACTTCGGGCATAGTCGCGCTGCTGTTTTCCACGGTCATATTGATGAACATCGTCAACGGTGCGATATTCGTCGGCGCCTCTGTGAGCCGTCGCGTGGTATTCGGCGCCTGCGTCGGCATCGCCGGCATCGCAGCAATCTTCTGGTCGGAAATCAGCGCGGTAAGCAATAATGCAGACACCTGGCGTGGATTGTGGATGTGCCTGATCGCAACCTGGAGCGCAT
>CAXBMV010000550.1:0-2855 GCA_963976575.1 uncultured Gammaproteobacteria bacterium
AGCTTGCGCAGCGACAGCCCGTCGGCGCTGGTGGTGGTGCGTCTGAATGACGTTGCCCCGGATGGCAGTTCGGAACGGGTGACTTTCGGCGTGCTCAACCTGACGCATCGCGACAGCCACGCCGCCCCCGCCGCGCTCATCCCCGGGCAGACCTTTTCCGTGCAGGTCAAGTTCAACGCGATTGCACACCGCTTCGAGCCAGGCCATGTGATCCGCGTGGCAATTTCGAATGCCTACTGGCCGATGATCTGGCCATCACCGCAAGTCGCCACGCTCGAGCTGGATACCGCTGACTGTCATCTGGAGCTGCCGATTCGGCCGCTTGACCCCGCTGGCCACAAGCCACCGGAGTTTGCAAAGCCCGAAGCGGCTGGTACCACTTCTACCGAGACTGCGCTGGCGCCACCGCATTTTCTGCGCACGGTCGAGCGCGACCTCGTCACCAATGCGATCATAAATCGTCAGATCAGCAAGGGCGGTGATCTCGGTAGCGCCGAGGTCGCGCGCATTGAAGACATCGGTCTCGATATCGGACATCACGTCGAACGACACTACCGCATCGACGAGGGCGATCCCTTGAGCGCGACCAGCGAAATGATCGAACGGCTGCTGATGCGCCGCGAAGATTGGGAAATCCTCATTAGCGTGAGCACCCGGATGAGCGCGACAGCGACGCATTTTATCGTGGCCGCAAAGCTCCTCGCCGAAGAGAATGGTAAAGAGGTGTTCAAGCGCGACTGGGAAGAGCATATCGAGCGCGATTTGTTGTAGCCATGCGCCCGGAATGACCGAGTAAAACAGTAGACAAGATGTTATTCAAAGCGCAATATTCGCGCTGCCAACCAACCAGCCAGTCTGGTGCCGGGCCGGGGCCTCAGCCTCGATTCTGGCTAACGACGAATTCAACAGATGTTGGCCGGAAGTCACTCCCGGCAACCTGTCAGAACGGACGTTAGACGCTTTTGTTATCGCAACATCAGGGTTTAAATTCGTATGAACGAACCAATTCCGGCCAACGGTCGTCGCAAGCGCAACAATCAGCGCCTGATCGAAGTCCTCGGCCCCATCGAAAATCTCGAGAGCTACGTCAAGGCTGACTGGTGGCGGGAAATTTTCAACGCCAACTACCTGCGCACCGACGGCGACGTCGTCAACGACGATAATATTACGCGCACCGAGGTCGGCGTGTTTCTCGACCTGCTGCAGGTCGATAAGGAAGCGCGCATCCTTGACCTTTGCTGCGGCCAGGGACGCCACGTGCTCGAGATGGCGCGCCAGGGTTACCGCAATGTGCACGGGCTGGACCGTTCGCATTACCTGATTACGCGTGCCCTCGGCATGGCGCGCAAGGAAGGCTTGCCGGTGACACTCAAGGAAGGCGACGCGCGCAAACTGCCGTTTCCGGCAGACCACTTCGACGTGGTCACCATCCTCGGCAACAGCTTTGGTTACTTCGAAACCCCCCAGGACGACATTCAGGTGTTCGAAGAAGTCCGGCGGGTAATGAAAGCGGACGGCAAGCTGCTGGTGGATATCACCGACGGCGATTTCATGCGCGAGACCTTCGAGCCAAGAAGCTGGGAGTGGATCGACAAAAATTATTTCGTCTGCCGCGAACGATCCCTGTCGGCAGATAAAGACCGCCTGGTTTCGCGCGAAGTCATCACCCACGTCAGGAAAGGCGTCATCGCCGACCAGTTCTACGCCGAACGCCTGTACAGCGAAGACGAACTGAAATCACTGCTGCTGGAAAATGGTTTTGCCGACATCGAGTTCAAGCGGTCGATGCAACCCGAGTCAGAACGCAATCAGGACCTCGGCATGATGGCGAGGCGAAATATCGTCATTGGTCGGGCCAACAAACCCGGTGCGCTGCAATCCACCCGGGCGCAAGCCGGGCCGATACGCGTCGCCGTGCTCATGGGTGACCCGCGTCAACAGGACAAGGTTAAACCCGGCGCCAGTTTCGACGCCGACGACCAACACACCATCGACGAGCTGAAACGGGCGCTGGCGGAACTGCCGCAATACGAATTCAGCTACTTCGACCGCCACGATGAATACATCGGCCAACTGGGCGAATGGCAGCAAAATTTTGATCTGGTGTTCAACCTCTGTGACGAAGGTTTCAATAATGTTGCCGCCCACGAATTACTCGTGCGTGCGCTACTCGAAATCAGCGGCAACACCTACTCCGGTGGCAACCCGCAATGCCTGGCCTATTGTTACGATAAATCGCTGATCCGAGGACTGGCCAGCGAAATGGATATACCGGTCGCCGATGCCTATATCGTCAAGCCGCAGGACACCATGTTCATCGACATCAATATCCCCTTCCCGGTGATCATCAAGCCCAATGTCGGTGATTCCAGTTTCGGCATTACCCAGTCCAGCGTTTGCAACAAGGTGACCGAACTGGAGCGCGCCATTCTCGATAGCCGGCAGCGATTCGGCTACCAATGCCCGGTGCTGGTGGAACAATTTCTCACCGGCAAGGACATCAGCGTCGGCATCATTGGTAACCCGTCCGGCACGGTCGAATTTCTACCGATTATCGAAGAAGATTATTCCATGTTGCCGCAAGGTTTGCCGCATATCAGCGGCTACGAAGCGAAGTGGGATCCGGAGTCGCCCTATTGGCAGATCAAATCGATACCGGCAAACCTCGGCGAAGCTACCGAGCAGTTCCTGCAGGCCAGTTGCCTGAAGCTGTTCGAACGGCTCGAATGCCGCGATTACGCGCGTTTCGACTGGCGCCTGGACGACAATGGCACTCCGCGGCTGCTCGAGGTCAACCCGAACCCGGGCTGGTGCTGGGATGGCCATTTGGCAAAGATGGCGAAACTGGGGAATAT
>CAXBMV010000551.1:0-2845 GCA_963976575.1 uncultured Gammaproteobacteria bacterium
GGCCGCTTTGATGCCGCCTTTTTGTAAACGCTCGGCGATCACTCTATCCATCCAGTCGGGGTCCATCTCCGGCACCGACGACAACAATAACTCGGTGTACTCGTGGTGTGGTGGCGAGAATACTTCGTCTTTCGCGCCCTGCTCAACAATAGATCCCTGCAACATAACCACCACTCTATCGGCGATGGCCTTCACCGTGGCAAGGTCGTGGGTGATGAACATATAGGCGAGATTGAGTTCGCGCTGCAAGCGATCGAGCAGACGTAATATACCCTCGGCAACGAGTTGATCCAGCGCCGAGGTGACTTCATCGCAAATGATAAATGCGGGTTCTGCGGCGAGCGCCTGGGCGATACAAATGCGCTGCTTTTGCCCACCCGATAATTCAGAGGGCAGGCGATCGAGAAACTGTTTCGGACTCATTTCGATCATGTCCATTAATTCATTCAGGCGCTGTTCTTTTGCCGCACCTTGCATGCCCAGATATAAAGACAGTGGTCGCCCGAGGATATCGCGTATCTTGTGACGCGGATTAATCGCGGTATCCGGCATTTGATAAATCATTTGTATTTGCCGTAATTGATCCAACGAACGGCTACGGTAATCTGCCGGCATAACTTCACCAGCGAATATCACCTCGCCGGCATGAGGGGGTAACAGGCCGGTAATCACTCTTGCGGCGGTACTCTTGCCACTACCCGATTCGCCAACAACGGCAACCGTTTCCCCCCGCTGGATATCAAAACTGACATCGCTTAATACCTGTTCTCCACCTCGTACATAACTGGCCGATACCTTGCTTACCCTGACCAGTGGCGTAGACTCCGCAACCGGAGACGCCTCGGTTTTGCGGAATGACCTGACAGCCCACAGGGAGCGGGTATAGTCTTGCTGCGGGTCGCTTAACATGCTCCTGGTATCGGACTCTTCTACCGATTCGCCATAGCGCAGCACCTTGATCCTGTCGGCCATTTGCGCCACCACGGCGAGGTCGTGGGTGATGTAGATCGCGGCGGTATTAAACTGCTCGACGATTTCTCTTATGGTCGCCAGAACTTCTATCTGTGTAGTCACATCGAGCGCGGTGGTTGGCTCGTCAAAAATAATCAGATCAGGACGACAGGACAAGGCCATTGCAGTCATCGCGCGTTGCAGCTGTCCGCCTGAAACCTGGTGCGGGTAGCGAAAACCGATATGATCAGGATCGGGCATTCTAATGCGCGCGTATAATTCTTTCGCGTCGGCGTAGGCCTCTTCGCGGCTGCCCAGACCATGCGCCAGCACTGTCTCGCTAAACTGATCGATCAACTTGTGCGCCGGATTAAACGAGGCAGCAGCAGATTGCGCGACATAGGCGATACGGGAACCCCGCAGTAAACGCTTTTGTTCTTCGCTGGCGGTGACCAGGTCGAGACCATCGAATTTGATACTGCCAGCGGTAATTTTGCAGCCAGGCTTGGCGAAGCCCATCGCCGCGACACCGATGGTAGATTTACCGGCGCCGGATTCTCCGATCAGACCCAGAACTTCGCCCTTATGCAGCACGAAATCCACGCCTTTTACTATCTTGTGCCAGCGATCTTCGCTGAAACCATCGATATGTAAATTGCTGACCTCGAGCAGCACTTCCTTGTCGTCAGTACTCATCTTTAAGCCCGCTGGTTCTGTGTAAAAACCAGTCAACTACGAAATTCACGCCGATGGTTAATATCGCAATGGCCGCAGCCGGAATCAACGGCGTGTAATCCTCGAAGGTAATCAGATCGGCGGTATCCCGTACCATCGAACCCCAGTCGGCCGTCGGTGGCTGTATGCCCAGGCCGAGAAAACTCAAACCACTGATGGTGAGAAAAACATAACAAAAGCGTATGCCGAACTCGGCGGTCAGCGGCGCAGAGACATTGGGCAAGACACCGCGCACGGTAATCCACATCAGGGTTTCGCCACGTAATCTGGCCGCCTCGATAAAATCCATTACCACCACATTTAAACTGACAGCCCGCGATATTCGAAAAACCCGGGTGGCATCGAGTATGCCGATGATAATAATCAGGTTGATTACCGAGGTGCCAAAAATAGACAGTAGCAGCATCGCAAATATCAATGCCGGTATCGCCATCAAAACATCGACCACACGACTGATCAGCAGATCAGCCCAGCCGCCCAGTACCGCCGCCATAATTCCGCAGACGCCACCAACTATAAAGGCAAATATGGTGGTGATCAGTGCTATGCCAACGGTATTGCGCGCGCCGTAGATAATTCGTGTGAGCATATCGCGGCCGAGGTTGTCGGTTCCAAGAATAAACTCGCCACCCCAGGGCTGGTACTTTCTGCCAACCAGCTCCGACTCTCCGAACGGTGCTATCCAGGGCGCAAACAGCGCGACAAACACATAAACAATAATAATCAAAAGACCGATTTTGGCGCTTAATGGCGCCTGCAGCAGCAGCTTCATCACGCGGCCTGCTTTGCTGGTTTCTCCCAGCGGTTGAATGTCTACGTCGCTCATTTCGGGTGTAGCAGGCGCGGGTTGGATAAGATGGATAGCACGTCGGCGATCAGGTTAAGCAGCTGCTGCAAAAATCAGGCAGCAGGCCTGTACCACCGGCATGTCGCGCCGTTGCACCGCGTCTACCAGCAGCTGACCCAGCCCGGGATAAACGAATACAACCTCGACGATCACCACACCGACGATCAGGTAGGCAAGGTTTAATATAATCACATTCACAATCGGTGCCCAGGCATTGGGCAGCGCGTGACGGATGATGATCTTGTACTTTTTTATCCCCTTCAACGACGCCATTTCGATATAGGAATGCGACAGCAGGTTGATCAGCGCCGC
>CAXBMV010000552.1:0-2844 GCA_963976575.1 uncultured Gammaproteobacteria bacterium
CTGGAAATGATACACCCGGAAATCGAAGCCCTGGATATAGACGCCCCGGCACCCTTGTCGCAGACACTGACCCCGATTTATCCAACCACCGAAGGCTTGCATCAGCTTTCCATCAGCCGCATCCTGCAGCAGGTGATAACAAACCTGAAGGCCGAGGGCATCGCCGAAACCTTGCCGCAGCAATGGCTGGATAAAAACCAATTTCCCGACTTTACCTCGGCGATGATCGACTTGCACAGTCCGCAAAAAAAATCCGATAGCGAGCTGATCGCGCAGTCACGCCATCCGGCGCAATACCGATTCATTGTCGAAGAACTGGCCGCGCATCGCCTGGCCTTGCTAGAGCGCCGCGCGCAAATTCGAGTACGCAAGAATCCGCGTATAGATGTCGGAGAGAAGCTGCAACAGCGCCTGCTTTCGGCGCTGGAATTCGAATTGACCGGCGCACAACAAAGAACGCTGGGCGATGTGATGCAGGACTTCGCCAGCGGTAAACCGATGATCCGCCTGGTCCAGGGTGACGTCGGTTCCGGCAAAACCGTGGTCGCCGCGCTGGCCTGTTTGCCGGTGGTGGAGTCGGGTTACCAGGCCGCGCTGATGGCGCCGACCGAAATTCTCGCCGAGCAGCATTTACAGAATTTTGCTCGTTGGCTGGAGCCGCTGGGCATCAATGTGGTTAGCCTGATGGGCGCAGACAAGGGCAGGAAACGCGCCCGTAAACTGGAAATGATTGCCTCTGGTGAAGCCCAGGTCGTGGTTGGTACCCATGCGCTGTTCCAGGAAAGCGTGGATTTTGCGCGTCTCGGTTTTATTATTTTCGACGAACAGCATCGCTTTGGTGTCGACCAGCGTCTGGCGCTGCAAAAGAAAACGCGCGATGAGGAAATGCCCCACCAGTTGATCATGACCGCGACGCCGATACCGCGCACCATGGCGATGTCGATCTACGCCGATCTCGACTATTCGCAGATCGACGAATTACCACCCGGTCGCAAGCCCGTGACTACCTCTATCGTATCCGAGCAACAACGCGGCAGCCTGGTACAGCGCGTAGCGAGCTCCTGCCGCAAGGGTGGTCAGGCCTACTGGGTTTGTACCCTGATCGAAGAATCCGAGGCCTTGCAATGCGAAGCAGCCGAGATCACCTATGAATCCCTGCAGCAACAATTGCCACAGCTATCCATAGGGCTGGTGCACGGGCGAATGAAGTCGGCCGAGAAAGAATCCCTGATCCAGAGGTTCAAGCGCGCCGAGATCGATATCCTGGTGGCAACAACGGTGATTGAAGTTGGCGTTGACGTACCCAATGCCAGTATCATGGTGATCGAAAATCCAGAACGCCTCGGCCTGGCCCAGATCCACCAGTTGCGCGGACGGGTCGGCCGCGGTGAGCGCGAGAGCTACTGTATATTGCTGGTGAAAAACCAGCTATCCAACCTCGCCAGAACCCGCTTAGATATCATCCGTAACTATCAGGATGGATTTATTATCGCCGAGAAGGATCTGGAAATACGCGGTGCTGGCGAAGTGCTGGGAACGCGCCAGACGGGAGACATGAGCTTCAGGATCGCAGACTTGATGCGCGATCAAAAATGGTTTGCCCAGGTCGATGAGTTGGCAAAATTGATGCAACAGCCGCAACATGCGGAGCAACGCCGTGAATTGTTGCGCAACTGGATAGGCGAGCGCCAGGATTATACCGATGTCGGATAACAGGAAAGTCTAAATGAATCGTTGTGATACCACCCCATTGATCGCCTACGATGAGGCACTCGAGCAGATTACCGCGCGCATAGAGCCGACCGTCAGAATAACCAATCTGCCATTGAAGCAGGCCCTCGGAGGAGTGCTGGCTCAGTCCGTCACCTCGAAGATCGACGTGCCCGGCTGTGCCATGTCGGCGATGGATGGCTATGCGATCAATAGCGCAGATCTGGCAGGCTCGGGGCCGACCAGCCTGCCGATCTCGCAGCGAATCGCGGCTGGGTCGACAGCCGGGCCACTGACGCCGGGCAGTGCCGCGCGTATATTTACTGGTGCGCCGCTGCCGCAAGGGGCCGACGCGGTCATTACGCAGGAGCAGGTCGAAGTCGATGGCGATATGATCCGATTCGAACAACAGCCTGCGTCCGGCAGCAATATCCGTCCGGCCGGAAACGATATCCGCTGTGGTGACGCAATACTGAAAAAGGGTTGCCGTCTGCGTCCCCAGGAAATTGGCCTGGCAGCGTCGGTGGGCCTGAATCACTTGCTGGTGTTTGCACCGCTTCGGGTTGCCATATTCTTTACCGGAGACGAACTGGTCGAACCCGGAGAAGAGCTGAGCAGTGGCAAGATATATGATTCCAACCACTACACGCTGTATTGCATGCTTAAGTCACTGGGCTGTGACGTCATCGATATGGGCCTGGTCGCGGACAATCTGGAGTCGACCCGACAGGCGATGCTGGAGGCCAGCGAACGCGCCGACCTGGTGATCACTACTGGCGGTGTCTCTGTCGGTGAGGAAGACCATGTGCGTATCGCTCTCGAGGCCCTGGGTGAATTGCGCATGTGGCGGCTGGCGATCAAACCGGGTAAGCCACTCGCCTTTGGGCAGATCGGTAAAGCCGCGATTATTGGTTTGCCGGGTAACCCGGTGTCGGTGTTCGCCACCTTTTGCCTGTTTGCCTGTCCGGTAATCAGCGTGATGCAGGGACGGGGCTGGAAAAAACCAGCTGCTTTTAACGTAATCGCCGACTTTGACTGGCCGAGGCCGGACAGCCGGCGCGAGTTTTTGCGCGCCCGGGTGGAAATCGATGATGAAGGCAAGTCTGTTGCGCGGTTGTTTGCCAACCAGGATTC
>CAXBMV010000553.1:0-2833 GCA_963976575.1 uncultured Gammaproteobacteria bacterium
ATGCGTTCGCAAGTGATGTTCGTGTGAGGAAAATAAGCGAGAGAAAAATATTAATACTCCTCACCGTTTCCAAATTCGGGTCGCCGCATGAGAATGGAATCTGTGCACTCTTGCATCAGGATAAAATGAGAGCAATCGAATCGATTGCTCTCAAAAGGTATGCGGTCGAAAGTGCTGCCTAAAATCCGTAACGGGCACTTAATGCTACTGTGCTGACATCGTCGTCGGCCGTGATATATCCGGCCGCGAATGAGAGCTTGTCGCTGGCATAGTATCTTGCGCCCAGATCCAGCTCGGTGGATTTGTCATTAAAGATATAGATGCCGGTTAGACTGGCGTTCAACTCGACCGTGTTCGACAGCATATACCGCAGCCCGATGCCAGCGCTGTAGCCTGTATCATCGTCACGCAGTAGAAAGAAGCCATCATTGGCCACCAGTTCAGCATCGAGAAAATTAATGCTGCCGAGGATATCCATATTCGGGCTGATAGCGGTGTGTGCGGTAAGGCCGATCTGCGTCTGGGTTACATCGACTTTGAAGCCTGATACCCGGTCAAAATCATATTCCTTGTAATTGATGCCAATCGCCAACATTGGCGAAATTGCGAAAGACCCGGTCACACCCAGGCCTTCGCCATCCACGCCAGGCCCGTCACTCGAGTCTACGATTGAAAGATAATTTCCCTCCAGATAGCTATAGCTAAACTCTGCCGGGGTTGCGTTTGTAGATATTGCCAATATTGAAATGGCAACCAGTCCAGTGGTAGTGGTTATCCTTTTCATTTCTGATGCCTCTGTTTTCCATAGTGGGGTTAATAACACGACATTTCCTTTTTGCCAGGGCTTGAATCGGGCCGTCGTCGGGCACCGAAACTTCCATTTGCAAACCTCGGGCAATGCTTACGGTGGAGTCGTAAAACCTGATCCGTAAGGTGATGAGGGATCCATCCCAGGTTGGGACTGATGGGAACAGGAATTGGCGGTCAAGCGCGTCCGCAGTATTCCATTTATAAGATGGTTCCGGAAACGACTGATATCGGGATTGGCAGCCATTTATTTCTACGCCCACCAGAGTGATATGGCGAAAAATATTACGCTTAACAGGCCAAAAATCCAGAGAATTCGGAGCCAGAACAAATAATTTATATATCTGAAACTGCTGTGTTTCATAAGGTGAACCTGGCTCTAAATAGAGATCACCAGTTTCTTTTTAAGGCAGCTCCAACACCGAGTAAGGGTCGATTGAATAGGGATGAACTTCACCGCAAAATCCTGCTTGTGAGCGAATGTCTTCGACCCAGCGTTCGATATGCGGGAAGCCGGATAAAGGAATGCCGGCTTCGTCGGCCCGGTGTACATAGGCAAATACCGAAATATCTGCAATCGTGTAGATATCACCCCCGAGGTAAGTATTGATGGCGAGTTCCCTGTCGAGAATCGAAAGCGCTTTCAGCGATCCATTGCGCTTTGTTTCAAGCAGGCTGACAGGATAGTTCTTGTCCTTACCGGTCATCACCCAGTGGCGCAGTGTCGCCAGGGTTGATTGCAGGTAGTCGCCCTCGAAGAATAACCATTGCATGACCTTGGCGCGTTGGTAGGTCGGCCCGGGCAGATAGTCAGATCCTTCCGCGAGGAATGCCAGTATTGCGTTGGACTCGGCGAGGGTGCTGCCGTCTTCCAGTCGCAAGGCCGGTACGGCACCGCCGGGATTGATGGCGAGGTATTCTTCGCTTTGTCCTTCGCCTTCGAAAATACTGACATACTCGCAGCGATAGGGTAGTTGCAGATGCGATAAAAGCAGTCTGATTTTGTAGGCGTTTTGCGAAGGTAAATAATCATAGAGTGTCAGCATCGATAGCGCTCCCCGGTTGAATTGCAGACAATTTAAACGTGAAGAGACGACGCGCGCACTCCGTTTCTTGCTGCATGGGAAGGTAATTAATAATTCTGTAACGCCGTCTAACTACTGCGTATAGTGTCGCCAAAATACACAATCAACCCCGAGGATTTACCGCATGGGTTCGCACATGAGCATGGGTTCAGAAAAGAAAAAGAAACTCACCGAGACCGAGCGAATCGTGCGCATATTCCACGAGTCCTGGGACCTGCGCGACCCGCAGCGGGGTGCCGCCGTGATCGCCGTGGATTGCCAGTTTGAAGACGTAGCGCGCGGCGAGCAGCTCGCCGGACGCGAGGGTTATCTGCGCGACTATCATCGCTGGCGCGAAGCTTTTCCTGACGGCGAAGTAAAAATAGTGAACGTCATAGCGCGGGATAACTGGGCGGTGGTGGAGTTTGTCAATCGCGGCACGCAAACCGGTGTTTTGCATTCCAGCCTCGGCGACTTTCCACCGTCAGGAAAACGCATGGAAGTGCGCTATTGCAGCGTGATGCGTGTGGCCGACGGCATGGTGGTCGAGGGCAGGGATTACTACGACTCGGCCAGTATCGCGCGACAGTTAGGGTTAGTGAATTAAAGTGACAGTTAACTTAATTAATTTCATTTTGATCCTGTTGAATCAAATGTAGAGTATTTTTACTGGCAAATTATCTAGCAATTTTCAGTGAGTCTATAGTTCTGTTGGAGCTGGATTTTTTGCCATTTTGATACCTTGAATTGGTAGCTGAAGTCTGGCCCTGAAATCGATTTTAAAAGAGCGAAAAAAATATAATCAGGTAAAGCAACGCAAATAGGAGTAGGGTGGTTGTTCTTGCCCCTCTCTAGTTGCTTAGAATTTCCCAAGCTAGAAATCCTCATTGGTAGGTTTTGCACAGCATTAACCTCCGGTGCAGTTTTGGTTAGCCCCCTCAATGGTGACCTCACCCGGTTGT
>CAXBMV010000554.1:0-2826 GCA_963976575.1 uncultured Gammaproteobacteria bacterium
AAATACCACCCAAAGCCGAGGAATCCAGCAATACCCGATTCAGCCCGCTATTGCTCGAATCGGTAACCTTTCGCCCGGGATAATCGATCTGGTTATTCCCCAGTATGATGTCGAGATCCTCGGCATGCAGGCTGGCGTTCAGGTTGAGGAAGTGGGTATAAATCGAAGTTGCGGTTTGTGCGCTGCTATCCAGACCGGTACCGAATAGGCTGATTTCACCACGCTCAACGTTAAAACCAGTAAGATCACCCAGCGAATCAATTTGCGGACTTCCAGTTGTCAGAGTAACTCTGGGCGCATTGATAAAGCCGGCACCATTAACCGAAATACCATTCGGATTAGCAATGACGATATCAGCGCCCTGCCCGGCAACTTCGGTATATCCGTTTAACAAGCTCGGATGGCTGCTGCTGACTTCGTTGAGTATGACCCTGGCTGGTTGGGTTAACCGGCTATTGCCGAGGATTTGCCCACCCAGCTGTGTGTTGACTACCGTCTGGTCAGCATTGTTTAGAATCAAACCGCCGGGGGCGACATTGAATCGGCTAAAGCTGTTATGCGAGAGACCTTTGCCATTGGGATTGGCAATATTGACTATGGCAACGCCGTTGGCTGCCGTGTCGAGGGTGGTACTGGTCGAGCCATCTACGGCCAATCCCTGTGCAATCACCTGAGTCGGGATGAGTCCGCAAAAGATGGTTAATAATAAAGCCCAGCATCCAGCCTTGTTATAGTCCTTTAATCGATCCATCGAGCGAAACCTTATCACAGCTTTATCGAAATAAACCAGCCACTCAGATAACGTAAATGTGATTGATATCTAAAAAATAACAACCGGATATCAGATATAATCTAGAAATCATATTAACCAGCAAACATAAGTAATTGTGCGGTAAAGAAAATTGAAATTGCTTCGCAGAACTGTGGTGCAGGTTAAATGGCGTAGGTTAATTCGGTGTTAAACCAATGATTTTTAGGGCTGCATTAATTCAGGGGATACAGCAGGTCCATTTTAGGCCTTTTTTCCACAACGGCCCATTTGCACTAGCACCCCACCTCGACTACCCTTGGAATGTTTCTGAAAAACTAGAATCAACATGAGCAATACTCCCTAAGCTATGGCAAAACTAACAAAAATTGTGATCCCGGTCGCAGGGCTGGGCACCCGGGTTTTGCCTGCAAGCAAGATCATCCCCAAAGAAATGCTGACTGTCGTGGATAAACCGGTGATCCAGTACGTGATCGAGGAAGCCATAGAAGCCGGGTTCAAGCATATAATTCTGGTTACGCGTGCCGGCAAGGAATCCATCGTCGATCATTTCATGCCGCACCCGGAGCTCGAAGCGGTGTTGGCGAAAAAGGGCAAAACCGCTTTACTCGATTCGGTGTGCAATAT
This sequence comes from uncultured Gammaproteobacteria bacterium, assembly GCA_963976575.1. GTDB lineage: Bacteria > Pseudomonadota > Gammaproteobacteria. Next base: position 1,397 of record CAXBMV010000554.1, read on the forward strand.
GCTGCCCGAGGGCGTTAGCCTGGAAACCGTGTTCCAGAATGAACCGCTAGGTCTCGGGCACGCGGTGCTCTGTGCGGCGCCTTTGATTGGCGACGACGATTTCGCGGTCAGCCTGCCGGATGTTTTGATTTACCACAACAGCGGTGAACACAGCCTCGACCTGAAGAACCTGGTCGCCGCTTTCAATGAAAACCAGGCCGCGCAAATCATGGTCGAGGCGGTCGCCGATGAACAGGTTAGCAGTTACGGCATAGTCGACTGCGACGGCGCTGAATTCAGCCCCGGCAAGAGCATCCCGGTCAGGGCCATGGTGGAAAAGCCTGCCATCGACGAGGCACCGTCGAATCAGTCGATTATCGGTCGCTACATCCTGCCCGCGCGCACGCTGGAACTGTTGCAACAAACCAAACCCGGCGCCGGTGGCGAAATACAGCTCACCGATGCGATCAACCAGTTGATCGCGGAAGTGTCGGTGGAAGCCAGCAGCATGCATGGTCGCACCTATGACTGCGGCAACAAGCTAGGTTATCTGATTGCCAATCTGATTTTTGGCCTGGCGCATGATGAAATCGGTGAATCGCTACAAACCTGGCTGGATCAACGAGGCACTTAGGCAGGGATATGGCCGTCACAGATAAAAAATCCTGGAAGCAATTGCGCAAGCACGCGGTGAAAACCGGTAACCTGCATCTCAGCGAACTGTTCATCGAAGACCCCGATCGCTTCAATCGTTTCAGCATTGATCGCGATCAGCTATTGCTGGATTTCTCCAAACAACGCATCAGCAAGGAAACAATTGGTCTGCTGTGTTCGCTGGCGCGTGAATGCGACCTCGCCGGATGGATAGAAAAACTGTTTAGCGGCGAAACGGTGAATAACTCGGAAAAACGCGCCGCCTTGCACTGCGCATTGCGCCTGCCAGCGGGTGAGAAACTGCAGCTCGACGGCGAGGACATAGTTGCCGGTGGATACCATCGTCAATATCGGTGTCGGTGGCTCCGACCTGGGCCCGTTTATGGCCAGCAAAGCCCTGTCCGATGAATCGATTGCCGATGCCATGGGCCTGAAGGTTTATTTTGTGTCTTCGATGGATGGCAGCCAGCTGGACGACCATCTCGATTCACTGAACCCGGCTACAACGCTTTTTATTATTTCTTCGAAATCGTTTACCACCATCGACACCATGTCGAATGCCAACACCGCGATACAGTGGCTGCGTCAGGCCAGTGGTGGCATCAGCGATGAGTTATTGCGCCGCCGCCATTTCATCGGCGTCTCCGCCAGCGGCGAAAAGATGGCCGAATGGGGCATAGCGCCGAACAGCCGCCTGTTTTTCTGGGACTGGGTCGGCGGGCGCTACTCGATGTGGTCGGCTATCGGGCTCTCGATCGCGGTCCATCTGGGCTACGAGCGCTTCGGCGAGCTGCTCG
>CAXBMV010000555.1:0-2822 GCA_963976575.1 uncultured Gammaproteobacteria bacterium
CGCACAATCCACTGAGTAGTCCGGATCAGGACGCCGACGAGCATCAGCCATTTGTGCGTAAACAGGCGAAAATCGGACGCAACGAACCTTGTTGGTGCGGCTCGGGTAAAAAATTCAAACAGTGCCACGGAAAGATCTAGGGCATGGCAGTAGGTCTTGAAGCACCGGGGAAGCTGTCTCAGGTCAAGGGCATCAGGCTGGCGGCTACGCATAGTGGTATCAAGGCGGATAATCGTTCAAAGGACCTGGTGCTCATCGAAATTCCGCAAGAAGCCAGTGTCGCTACGGTTTTCACGCGTAACAAGTTTTGCGCGGCACCAGTCACCCTGGCGAAGCAGCATCTGGGCAGGTACCCCACCCCCCGCTATCTGCTGGTCAACTCTGGCAACGCTAATGCAGGCACAGGTGTTACCGGTATCGAGCACGCATTAGCCTGTTGCCAGGCAGTCGCCGATAGTGCTGCGGTAGCGCCTGGCGAAGTACTGCCATTTTCTACAGGTGTAATAGCAGCGCCATTACCGTTCGACAGAATCGTTGCCGCGATACCTGGTCTACTCGAAGGTCTCGCAGCCGATAACTGGCTGGCTGCCGCCCAGGGCATCATGACTACCGATACCCTGCCAAAAGCATTCACTGAACAACTCAATATTGAAGGAAAGACGGTGACTATTACTGGCATTGCCAAGGGTTCGGGGATGATCAAGCCCGACATGGCGACCATGCTGGCCTTTGTCGCGACAGATGCACGGATCGACGTTGAGCAATTGCAGATCATGCTGAAATCCGCGGTGGCGACTTCGTTTAATTCGATAACCGTAGATGGCGATACCTCTACCAATGATGCATGCGTTTTGATCGCCAGTGGTCAAGCAGGGGTTGGCATAACTGCCCGGAACGAGGACTTCGTAGCCGCGCTGAATCGCCTGTTCCTGCGACTCGCCCAGTCAATTATTCGCGATGCTGAGGGTGCTACCAAATTCGTTGAAATAGAAGTTCGCGGTGCTATCAGTCAGCAAGACGCGCGTGAGGTGGCTTATACTATCGGACAGTCTCCGCTGGTGAAAACAGCATTGTTTGCATCCGATCCAAACTGGGGACGTATCCTGGCAGCGATCGGCCGTGCACGCATTGATAGTCTCGATATATCCACGGTTGATCTGTTTCTTGGAGATACCTGCCTACTCAGAAATGGTTTGCCGGACGCGCAATATACCGAGCAACAGGGTCAGCGGGAAATGCAAGCCGAAGAAATCCGTATACTGGTTAACCTTAATCAGGGCGAAGAGTTTTCGCGCATCTGGACCTCCGACCTGTCTTATGAATACGTCAAGGTAAATGCCGAATACCGGAGTTAGTCCGCACACTGAAGAACTGCCCATCCAGTCGGATGCAGTTCACGTGGTAGCTGCATTTATCTGGCATCAACAGCATCCCGAAAAGTTTTTGATTTCGCGCAGGCCCAGCGGCAAGCACCTGGAAAATTACTGGGAATTGCCTGGCGGCAAGCGTGAGGCCGACGAAACCCGCTGGCAGGCGCTGCACAGAGAACTCGAGGAAGAGCTTGGTATCTTAATCTCTGCAGGTGAGCCTTATATGTACCAGCTTCACAGTTACGAAGATCGAAACATACTACTCGATGTCTGGCAGGTTACCCGGTTCAGTGGTCGGGAGACCGCTTTGGAGCAGCAGGAGATAGCCTGGATCACAGTTGATCAGATCGAGCAATACCGCTTTCCGCCAGCCGACCTGCCGATACTCGGGGCTATAAAGAACAGCGCGATAACAGGAAACTAACGTCTTCCTTGCATTGCGTCGGCATCGAGTCTCCCTGTTGTGGTTTCATGAACCTCACCGAATAGCGGTGCTTTCCTGCGCTGATTTCTGGATAAATCGATTCGTCCGAATCGATGCTGATGCGAATCATCTGGTTGGTTTGTTGCGGATCCAGCGAATGCTGGTAAAAGCCCTTCTCGGCAACCACCGGTTTGGAAATGGCGCTGTCACGAATTGCCTTCAAAATTAATTCGATGACCATCTCGAGCTCCCTATAAGGGGCTACCCATTTGTGCAAATCGGCGAGGCGCTGTTCATGGGACTGATTAAGCCAGAAGCGCAGCTGCGGTAAATCGAAATCACAGCTACCACCCGGTATCGAGGTGCGTTGCTTGATGCCGAGTAAAAAATCCACGCGTTTCAAATGTTCGCCGAGTTTCCCGTCCATGCGATGGATGCGGTCGAGCGCATTTTTCTGTTTACTCAAAATTAATTCAAGCTTGGAGTGATCGATTTCCTGGTGGCTGGCCAGGGCTTTGAGAGCGCCATGCTGACGCTCCAGTTCTTTCATCAGCTCCTGTTTTAAATCACCTCTTTCGAGCAGTGTCGTCAGTTCCAGTATCGTCAATAAAGCGCTATAGGCGCTCCAGTCTCCCTTGAGCGCTTCGAAGTAGTGATATCGCTTCATCAGTGTCTCGACGCGCAGACACATGCGTATACGTTCGTTCAGGGGTTGTTCGAATGTTTGATATTTCGCCGACATTTCAGGTGATTCAATGCAAAACCCGGGAAGTATACCCGAAAAATCCGGCAACAGGTCGATCAGCTGTCTGACCGGGACTAGCCATTGGACAGGCTGAGATATTTCTGGTGCAGTGCGTCTACCTGGCTATCCAGGTCTACCTCATCATCCTGATTGTCGATGACATCGTGAGCCCTGGCGACGCGTTGCTGGTTACTCAATTGCTGGGCTATCATCTTGCTGGCCAGATCAGCATCGATTTTGTCCCGGTTAATCAGGCGCTGTAGCTGCATCTCGGCTGGGCAAC
>CAXBMV010000556.1:0-2810 GCA_963976575.1 uncultured Gammaproteobacteria bacterium
GAATTCCGCTACGAGCCCGAAATGGGGCTTGCCGCTGGAAGCGATGGTTTGACACTGGTCGACCGCATGCTGGCGCAGGCTCATGCCTACCTCAACGATCACGCCGCGTTGTTTATCGAAGTCGGTAATTCGCAGGCAGCGATGATGGAGAAATACCATTTTCTGCCTATGACCTGGATCGACTTCGAGTTCGGTGGGGGCGGCGTGTGTTGCATCATGGCCGAAGATTTAAAGCAGCATAAGGCGCAAATCTCTCAACTGGCCGGCTAGTTTTCCGGGTTATGAAATCATTTTTAGCGGTTCTGCTGCAACCACGGACTTTCGCCAGACCGTGCAATCCACAATCAATCGGCCAGTTGTTTCCGGGCCGGTATCAATTACGCGAACAAGCGGAGACATAGTTTCGACCGTGGCATGAAATCGCTGGGTGATGGTACCGGCGAGGCCGGTCAGGAGCGCATACAGGCTGCATTTTTCACCGCGACATTTTCGGTGATGGGTTATATCGCAAAGGCGGATGGTCAGGTAACCCGCGATGAAATCGAACTCGCCGAAGCGGTCATGGATAGACTCGGATTGAATGCCGAGATGCGCAAATCGGCACAAAAATTATTTCAGGAAGGCAAGTCGGCCGATTTTCCTATCGACGAGGTGCTGCATCAGTTTAGACAGGAAAGCCAGCGTCGTACCACGCTTATCCAGATGTTCCTCGAAATTCAGCTACAGGCGGCCTACGCCGATGGCGTGATGCACCCGGCCGAAAGAAAAGTGTTGCTGAATATCTGCAAGCAGCTCGGCATAGCCGTGTCGCTGCTCGATCGACTCGAGGAAATGCTGCGGGCCGGTTTTGGCCAGGGTGGCTACCAGTCTGCCAGTCGCAACGACATGCCTCTGGAAAATGCTTACGCGATACTCGGTGTCGATAGCTCGGTGAGTGATGTTGAACTGAAAAAATCCTATCGCCGGCTGATGTCGCAGCATCATCCGGACAAGCTGGTAGCCAAGGGCTTGCCCGAACAAATGATCAAGGATGCGACTGAAAAGACGCAACAAATCAAGGCGGCCTACGAGCGTATTAAACAATCGCGTGCCGGATGAGAAAGATTTATACCCACGAAAACCACATGATCGTCTTTAACCTGAAGAATCTGTTGGCTGAAGCGGGCATAGAGACACTGGTGGTTAACGAATTTGCCAGTGGCGGTGTCGGTGATCTGGCCGCCTTCGATACCTGGCCGGAACTATGGCTTCAGGACGAGGCTCAGTTCGAACAGGCAACTGCGATTTTGCAAGGCATAGCCAAGGATGCTGCCGGCGCAGACTGGTATTGCCGTGGTTGCCAGGAAAAAAATGACGCCTCTTTCGAGCTGTGCTGGCGTTGTGGTCGCAGTTTGGAATAATTCAGGAGAGCATGAGCAATGTTGAAAAATCTAATTTGCATCGGCCTGTTGCTGCTGCCCGCAGGTTTACAGGCCGGCCAGGTACGTATTGTTGCGGTCACTGTCGAATGTCCCGGCAGCTGCACCTTTGCGGTGACTCTGGAACACGCCGATCAGGGTTGGAACCACTATGCGAATCAATGGGATGTCGTCACTATGGAGGGGCGTTTGCTGAAATCCAGGGTGTTATATCATCCGCACGAAAATGAGCAGCCTTTTACCCGCTCGCTATCCGGGGTGTCGATACCCGAAGCAACCAGGCAGGTGAAGATACGGGCGAAAGATTCGGTGCACGGCTATAGCGAACAGGAATTTATCGTCGAGATCCCGGCACGCAACTAGGCTTTCTGCCAGAGCAGCCGTAAACCGAGAAACACCAGCACAGCGGCAGGAATGCGGCGCTGTACCCAGTCGGCGATCTGTCCGCGCGTACGCGACGCACCGGCAGCAACCAGCCAGGCGATAACGCCGTTCACCAGCAGTCCGGTGAGTAGGAACACCGAGCCCAGCGCCAGCGAAACAAAAAATCCGGGATTTTTAACCAGTAGCAGAAACTGCGGAATAAAGGCGAGGAAAAACAGTGCAATCTTTGGGTTCAGTGTATCCACCAGCATGCCGCGTCGGAAAAACTGCCAGTCACTTGTTGCCTTCGATCTGATAGTGGCCGCGGGGTTGTTATTTTTTGTCAGTAAAAGATGAATGCCGAGGTAAATCAGATAGGCGGCACCGAGGTATTGCACTATCGCAAAAGCGAGTTTCGAGCTCGCCAGCAAGGCAGCAACTCCGCTGGCGGCCAGCAACACGTGCACAAAAGCCCCCAGCGTCATTCCCAGTATCGCCATCAGCGCGGCCCTGAATCCGTCGGCGGCAGCAACCGAGGAAACCAGCACCACCGAAGGGCCGGGTGACAGGTTGACGGCGAGGCAGGCGACGACTAACAGGGCGAAGTTTTCCAGTGTCATTACAAGGCCACGCGCGCCTTGTCACGGGCGAGGACGAAGGCAGCTACCGAGCGCGTTATATCTTCCTCGGTGGTGGCCCAGCTACAGACACTGACGCGGATCACCTGGCGGTTTTGCCAACGACTACCACCTACCCAGCATTCACCGGATTGCTGGATATTGAGCGTGCTGGCGACGGTTATCGCTTCGTCTTCGCAGGCAACCAGGACCTGGTTAAAGACGACGTCGTTGAGGATGGTAAAACCCTGTTGGCTGAGTTCGTCGGCAAACTGGCAGGCGCGTCGGTGCAATCCATAAACCAGCTCGTCCACACCCGATTTCCCGAGATACTTCAGTGCCGCCCAGAGCTCGACGACGCGCGCGCGGCGTGACATTTCAGGGGTGAAAAGCATGCCGTCGCGTTGTTCGC
>CAXBMV010000557.1:0-2805 GCA_963976575.1 uncultured Gammaproteobacteria bacterium
GGTCTTTTTTCAGATCGCCCTTTTCGACCAGTCCGCGGATTGCGTCGGCAAGCGCGACCCAGGCGCCGCTGATCGAGGCGGTGCGGGTACCACCGTCGGCCTGGATGACATCGCAATCCACGGTGATGGTGCGCTCGCCAAGCTTGGCGGTGTCGATGCTGGCGCGCAGTGCACGTCCGATCAGGCGCTGTATTTCCATGGTGCGGCCACCCTGTTTCCCGGTGCTCGCTTCCCTGCGCATGCGACTGCCGGTGGAACGTGGCAGCATGCCGTATTCGGCAGTAACCCAGCCGCTACCCTTACCGCGCAAAAAGCCCGGTACCGAGTTTTCTACCGAAGCCGTACAGATAACGCGGGTATCGCCGCACTCGATCAACACCGATCCTTCGGCATGTTTGTTGTACTGGCGGGTAATCGTAATGGGTCGCAGGGCATCGTCTGCCCGGGAGCTGGGTCTCATTGTGTATCTCCAAAAAATCGAAAAGCGATTATACGTATCCCACAGTATTTCGCCCGCAACAATTGCCCTGACAGTGCTTATTAATGCCGCTAATAGGCAAATAGGCTATGATGTGCGCTCGTTTTCAGTAGAGAATTACAAAGTGATCAGAAGTATGACCGCATTTGCCAGGTTTGAGGAAAGTAGCGACGCAGGTTCCATCACCTGGGAATTGCGTTCAGTCAATCATCGTTACCTGGAACCGGGGATCAAGCTGCCGGAAGACTTCAAACAACTGGAGCCGGAGATCCGCAAACTACTGGGGCGTTTTCTTACTCGCGGCAAGGTTGATATCGGGCTGCGCTACAAGATGGAGAAGACTGAGCAGAAGGATATTTCGCTCAACGAGGAAATCGTACGCAAGCTGCGTAATGTCGAACAGCAAATCCTCAATATCGTTCACGAAGGCAAAAAGATGACGGTTGCCGATATCATGAGCTGGCCTGGCGTGATCAGTGATAGCGAGCGCGATCTTTCTTCGTTGAACAAACTGGCGCTGTCCAGTCTTGAAACTGCCCTCGGCCAATTGCAGCAGAGCAGGGAAGTGGAAGGCAAGGCGCTGGAAGACCTGATCCGCGGGCGCTGTGCGCAAATCATTGAGATCGTCGGCGAACTGCGCAAGCACCGCCCCGAGATGATGGCCGCGCTCAGGCAGAAATGGGAAACCAACCTGGATGAGAAATTACAACAATGGCGTGAAACCGCCAATGAGAACCGGCTCGAACTGGAGCTGGTAATGCTGGCGCAAAAACTCGACGTTGAGGAAGAACTGGACAGGCTCGACACGCATGTAACCGAAGTGCTCAATGTGCTCGATCGCGATGAGGCAGTCGGTCGTCGACTCGATTTCCTGATGCAGGAATTGAATCGCGAAGCCAACACGCTGGGATCGAAGTCGCAGGACAGCGCGACCACGCAACTCGCGGTAGACCTGAAGGTATTAATCGAGCAAATGCGCGAGCAAGTGCAGAATATAGAATAAGCATCGACGCGGGCCTGTAATTGTGTGGCCATAGTCAGTTTTAAAAGTTAACAGGGCAATTGTCGGTATTTATGAAAATCCAGATCACCTGGTTTAGTGGCCTGCTGGTTTTCGGTATGGCGCTTTTGATGGTACTGCTGTGGTGCGCATCGCTGATGGTGCTGATAGACCAGCAGAACCGACAAAGCGCGATCGATTTTCAGCAAAATCACCAGAGCCAGCTGCTGCAATTGCAGCAAAAGCAGCGACTCTGGCTGCAATCACAGTTTTATTTGCTGAGCTCGCTGGCCGAATCCGGACCTAAAAATCAAAGTTTCCAATCCTTTGTCTGGGATTATTACCAGCGCAACCCCGATATCTGGGCGGTTAACCTGGTTCATTTTGATCCGCAGGGTGCGCCCCTGTCGCGTTCCGCCAGACCGGGTTGCCTGCAGCCGCAACAAATGAATCGAAGCGATTTCGAGGACTTCCTGATACCGCGCCTGTCCGTCTGCCGTATCGACGACAAGGCCCTACTGGAAATCGCCGGGCCGGTATCGGTCGCAGATGGCACCGCTGTCCTGCTGGTGAGTATGGATTACTTCGGCTTTCTCAAAGAATTTTCCACGCTCACGCAGCGCAAGTTACAACGCAATGTGGATTCCTCCGAAGGCATTCAATACCAGGAGTTCAGTTCCTCCGGTGATCCTGGCAGGCGTGTCACCCTGCCGCTGGGTGATGCCGGCGATGTGCAGGGACAGCTGCACCTGATTCAGGAACCCCTGTCATTCTGGAAGCTGTTCCAGCGCCAGGCCTCAATCGTAGTCGTGGTCCTGTTCAGCCTTGCTCTACTGGTGTTTTTATTGCTGTATTTTCAATTGATCAAACCGCTACTCAGGCTGACGGAAAAGATGCGTTCACTGGCGCGCAATCCGGAGCAAAAGTCGGGAGCGAAGGCACGCGCGCTGGCGCCGGGCCTGAAGCTTGTATTCGAGTACTTCAAGGCCTTGCAAAAGATGGCCAAGCGCGATCCCTTAACCGGGCTGAATAACCGCGTGATATTTGAAGATCGATTGTTACAGGCGATCCGTGAGGGTAAGAGAAACGCGCGTCGTTATGCGCTGGTTCTGGTAGAAGTGTTCGACCTCGGCGATATCGCGCACAGGCAGGGTCAGTATATTGCCGATGCGCTACTCAAACAGGCTTCCGAACGCCTGCGTGCCGGTCTGCGAGAAACCGATCATATTGCCCGTTTCGATCAGCAAATGTTTGCAATCCTTTTGGAAGTACGCGAGCAGGATCAATTGATCAGCCTGGTGGAAAAAATTTATCTTTCGCTGTCGCC
>CAXBMV010000558.1:0-2784 GCA_963976575.1 uncultured Gammaproteobacteria bacterium
GGTCGTACTGCCCGATTCCTGTGCGGATACTTCGAAACTACCGAAGGAAAATCCGGACAACCATAAACCGATGATACCGAAAGCCGCAATGCCGCCAATTTTCAGTACAGACATCACCAGAGAAAATGTACCAATCATTCGATTTCCGGAAATATTGATCACAAATGCGAAAACCAGCAAACCCACACCTAATGCAGGAACAAGCCAGCTCTCCTGACCGATATCAAATAGCTGCAAGGTATAGGTGCCGAATGTTCGGGCGACCAGACTCTCATTGATCACCATGGAGAAGAACATCAGCAAAGCGCCTACCGCAGTGATAGTGCCCCGGCCATAGGCTTGCTCCAGAAACATGGCGATGCCACCGGCGGAAGGGAAAGCGTTGGACATTTTTACATAGGAATAGGCGCTAAAGGCGGTCACTACGGCAGCCACTAAAAACGTCAGCGGGAAGTAAGGTCCCGCCAGCTCGGCTATCTGACCTGTTAGCGCAAAAATTCCTGCGCCGATAATGACGGCTGTGCCCATGGAAACGGCGCCGATCAGGGTCAGGCTGTTTTCCTGATATTGTGTTGTCTTTTTGTGTTGTGAATGATCCATTAGTTATTTCCGAAGTTGAATGCTAATACGATAAAAGTACATGAACTTAAAATTTCCTACCATCCGGGCTCATATTTCCTTATTGACGGGCCGATTGACCAGAGAAATTCCCAGTATCGTTAAACCTATACCCGCGGCGCTGAATAATCCTATGCTCTCCTGATAAAACATCACACCCATGGTCAGCCCGAAAACCGGAACCAGGAAACTGAAGACATTGGCGTGATTGAGCTCGACTCGTGTCAGCACAATACACCAGAGCCAATAGGCCAATGCAGTACCCGGCAAGGCGAGACCGAGAAGGCTTAGAATGAAGGGCATATTCCAGGTTACGGCGGTCACGTCTTCGGTCATCAGGGCTATCGCTGCGAGGAACAGGCTACCTATAATGAGTTGCCAGCCCATCGCGGTCAGGGCATCTAACTGATCTGCCATCTTACTGATTAAAACATTGCTGACGCTAATACCCACGGCACTTAGTAAAATATAGAATATCCCCAGGGCGTAGTTGCTGTCGGCACTTGATAACAGCGCAGGCAGTGCGATCAAAACAATGCCAAAAAATCCAAGCCATAATCCGGTTTTTCCCGTTTTGCCTAAGTATTCCTTTAGTACCAGCGCTCCCAGCACAGCGGCCATCAGCGGCTGTGTATTGGTAATCACAGTGGCGATTCCCGGTGAGACAAATTCCGAGGCGTGAAACATGCCAAAAAATCCCAGTGTGGTCGCGCCCAGCCCGATAGCAGTGAGCATCAACCAGGTTTTCAAATCGCGTGGTTGCGGGCGTCGCATGATCAGTGCAGGAACCAGTAGAACGACGCCGGCAAGGAATCCCCGCATCGCCGCAAAAGTCAAATGCGGCGCGTAATCCAGGCCGAGCACGATCAATGGGAAGCAAATCGCCCATAGAAACATTACCGTTACGATTGGCAAAAACTGTTGCATTACTTCTTATGTCCTGTTGCTCAAAAAATGTATTCATTCGTCTTGACAGTCTGGTTGAATGGCTGTGATGGAAATAGATTGCGAAAGATTTGTTGGAGAATACATCTGTATCCTACACACAGGTCAATCATCTTAATCTGATCTGGATCAATAAGTTCGCACCTGCATCAGATAGGCTTTAGTGATCAATGTTTGGTAGGTTAAAAACTTCTAGACATATATGTAACGCATAGGTTTTATGATGTCACTTATCGGGTAAGTTTTTATCAATTAGCGGTTATTTAGGGGTAGGAAAATGTTAACAATCAATGAGCTTGCAGTTAAAAGCAATGCGCCAGCCCATGTGGTGCGATATTACACTCGAATTGGATTGATCGAGCCTGCCGGGTTGCAGGGTAATGGATATCGCCTGTTCGCGGCCAGGGATGCCAAAAGACTTCGTTTCATCCGCATGGCGAAACAACTGGGTTTCACTTTAAATGAGATCAAGTCGATTACCCAGCATGCGGACAAGGGCGAATCGCCATGTGAAGACGTACGCAAAATTATTCAGAACCACATCGAAGAAAATCGTGTCAAACTGGATGAAATGCGACAACTGCAAAATCGCATGGAACTAGCATTGAAGCAGTGGAAGAACATGCCCGACGGCGTACCGGACGGTCACAGTGTTTGTCATCTGATTGAATCTTTCGAAATTGATGATGGCGATGAACCCAATGTGCAAAACGGGAGTGTAAACAATGGATAATTTAACCCGGGGCGTCGAGTCGACTGAAACCATAGATCCGGTTTGTGGCATGAAAATCTCCGCCGATAGCGAACACAAGCATCGTTTCGAGGATGCCGAGTATCGCTTTTGTAGCGAAAGCTGCAAGACCAAATTTATCGTGGATCCCTCACAGTATCTGGGTGGCGGTGATGACGAGCACTGTCATCATGAACATACGCCGGGGACTGTAGCGGCACCAGTAGCCGTAGACGTAATACATACCTGCCCGATGCACCCGGAGGTGCGTCAAAATGGTCCCGGCTCCTGTCCGAAGTGCGGCATGGCGCTCGAACCCGAGACCCCGACACTGGCCACCAAAACTCAGTACACCTGTCCGATGCACCCCGAAATCGTCCAGGACGAACCGGGGAGTTGCCCCAAATGTGGTATGGCTCTTGAACCCATGACGGTAGCCCTCGAAGATGAGGAAAACCCTGAACTGGTCGATATGACGCGGCGCTTCTGGG
>CAXBMV010000559.1:0-2775 GCA_963976575.1 uncultured Gammaproteobacteria bacterium
GGGGTGAAAAGCGATATAATCGCGCGATATTCAATCAACCGGTTTTTATGATGACAAGAACCCCGTCAACCATGCTGCCAATTGGCACCAGAGCCCCGGATTTTTCACTGCCGGACCCCGCCAGTGGCAAACCAGTTTCTAACTCCGATTTCGAAGGTAAACCGCTGCTGGTGATATTTTCCTGCAACCACTGCCCCTACGTACTGCACATCATCGATGCCCTGGCGGCGCTTGCCAACCAATGGCAGGCACGAGGTCTCGGTGTGGTCATGATTAACGCCAATGACAGCACCGCCTATACCGAAGACAGTCCGGAGAAAATGCAGCAATTGAGCGAAAAATACGCTTTCGAATTCGCCTACCTGTATGACGCTTCGCAGCTGGTAGCCATGGCTTACCGGGCCGCCTGTACTCCGGATTTCTTTTTATTCGATGCAAGCCATGCGCTGGTCTACCGGGGCCAGTTCGATGCATCCAGGCCTGGCAACGACGCCCCGGTCGATGGTAGAGATTTAAGCACCGCGGTTGCTGCGCTACTCGATGGCGCTCCAGCCATAGTCGAACAATTGCCCAGTGTGGGCTGCAACATCAAATGGCGTGCTGGTAACGAACCGGAGTATTTTTAATCCAGTTTCTGAGTCTGCCCGGGCGCAGGACTGGCAACACCTTCGACGGGCCAGCTGCCGAGGTCAACTTCGACGACGCCACCATCGTGATTTATACCGCTGACGCGGATGTGTAACTTGTATATTCCCGGCTTACCGGTATCCAGACTTCCCCTGATACGCTCCGGCGTGTTTTGCAATTCAAGCGGGCTACGGCTGCCGTCAGGGGTCTCCAGCTCGACTATCGCTTTGAGACTACCCGCCTGCAAAAATGGCTCCAGCGCGCTGATCGAGAACTGGTAGCTGCCGACGCTATTGCCCGATTCCACATTGACCTCTACCGGCAAGCCGACTTCTACATCAATGCTTTTACTGCGATTGAAACCGGTGCAAACCCGGAGCCAGGCTGCCCTGGCCGCGGAACAGATACAGCCCCTTGTTGGCAAGCTGGCTACTCGCCTTCATCGGGTATCGGGTCTGGCTACCATTCGGTTGCCTGTGGGTTAAGCCGAATTCCACAAAACTGAGGAAATTAAACTTATCGATTCTCTCCCCGCCCTGCGCCAGCCCGGCGATCAGCTCGACGGCATCCGCGGGCATGATGCGGCGCGGCCCGGTGGTCAAACTCAGGCTTAGCCCGGATTCTATCAACAGATGAGTCTCGATCTCTCCCGGCGACTCGATCTTCCAGCTACCGACAGCAGGACTATCGATAGTTACCAGCTCAAACCCTTTCTCGCTGCGCCACTGCGCCTTTCCCGGTTGAAGCGCTGTCATCAGCTGCTCGCCCGGGGATAGCAGGCTTAGCGCCGCGTCGGCCGACTTTCGAAAAGCAAGCAAGGTCATTTTCTCGACCTGCTGGTCGAGTAAAAAACTGTCGTCCTGAGTTACAACCTGGTCGGGTTCGATGATTTGCTCGATGACGCGGTAAAAAGCCGGTGCCAGGTCCGCCTGCGCGGGCAGCCGGGTAAAGCTACCCCCGCTTTGCACCGCCAGGCGCTGCAACAAGTCGGCATCCGCCTGTGGTGACATGGCAATGCTGTGAACACTGGCACCCGCGGCTCGTAGCGCCTTCAATCTTGTTTGCAAAATTGCGTTACGCGACTTTTCGTTTTTGCCGGGTTTGCTGGAAACATGAACCTTGCCATCGCTGAGCAGCAGAATCGCCCGTCGGCTGTTTTCATCCACCTGACTCCAGCCGGTGCTGGCGCGTGCCAGGGCTTTTTCAATATCGGCATAGCGGCCGCTGGCATAGAGCTGTTGCGACGCCTGCTCGACATCCTGGCGCCAGAACTGGTCTACCTTGCCCCATTTAACCTCGTTATTCACATAGCGTCCGAAGGTCCACACGCCGGCATAAGCATCTTCTGGCATAATCCCGCCAATTAACCTCAGCGCGGCACTACGCGAATTATCCGGGTCATTTTGCTGCATGCTGCCGGTGACATCGATAAGAACGCGAATATCGTAGTTTAATTCGCCCGCCAGGCTCTTGCCGAACAGGCCGCAGCACAGTAGAACAGTATTAAAGAAAAAGAACAGGCGCATGGTTATTGATAATCTATATGATACGGTCTCGATATCGGCCAGAATCGCTACATCTAAAAAAATAAGCCTGACAACAGCAGACCTGTGATAATAATCATCATCAAACGAATCCAAGTATCATGACCACCAGTCTCGAAGACATTGAAATAAACTTCAGAACCTATGATCTCTGCGTCAAGGCATTCAGTACGACAAAGAAACTGCTGAAGCTCAATATCAAACTGCATCAGCAAAGTAGCGGCGAAGAATCGACAGCACAGCAGGGCGATATATTTCTGTTCAATCACTTTGCCCGTTTCGAAACCTTTATCCCGCAGTACCTGATCCACGAGGCCACCGGTGCCTATTGCCGCTCGGTAGCCTCGGCGGAGTTTTTTGAAGAAGACGATCGTTTCAGCCAGTTTCTGCGCTCGGTCGGGGTAGTGCCCAATGACCTGCCCAGCCTGTTTCCATTCCTCGCCAGAGAAATCCTGCACGGCCGCAAACTGGTCATCTTTCCCGAGGGTGGCATGGTCAAGGACAGGCGCGTCATCGATCAACAGGGGCAATTGAATGTATTTTCCAGGAGCGCCAACGAACGCCGCAAACATCACCGCGGAGCAGCCGTAATTGCGCTGGCACT
>CAXBMV010000560.1:0-2772 GCA_963976575.1 uncultured Gammaproteobacteria bacterium
AGAGCCGGAGCAGGCTGAAGCGCAGGAGGATGTCGCTGTCGAGCCGGTGGCACTGGACCCGGTCATCGAGAAAGAGGTTGAGTCCGTGCTGGCTGATAACGCCGGCAAGGTGGTCATGTTTTCGCTGGAGTGGTGCGAGTTTTGCTGGTCGGTGCGCAAGATGATGGATAGTTGCGAAATTCCTTATGTCACCGTCGACCTCGATTCGGTTGCCTACCAGCAGAATGATCGCGGCGGCAAGATTTTCGAGGTGCTCAATGCACGCAACAACTGGCCGACTATCCCGCAGATTTTCATCGGCGACGAATTCGTCGGCGGCGCCACCGATCTGTTCGATATCGGCAAGGCTGGTGATCTTGTCGGCAAGCTCGACGCGCAGGGCATCCCCTATAACCAGAATATCCAGCTCGACCCCTACAGCTTCCTGCCGACCTGGTTACACCCGCGCTGAGCGCAGATCTGCTGACAGTTACTCTCATCCACAGTTAAGGTGACAGTTAACTTAATTATCATAATTAAGTTAACTGTCTCCTTAATTGATTCGGGCTAGCCGATGGTTTTGGTGATCTGAAAGCCACCCCAGAGTACATTTCTGTTGCCGGAGCCCTGTTTCAGTTCGGAGCTGTGGCCCCTGAGCAGATAGCTGAAACTGTAACCTTCCGGCAGCGCGAGGGTGTAGCCGGCCCAGGCTTCGACTATGCCGTGGTTGAGTTCGTCGCTGTCGTAGCTGACCGGGCTGTTTCTGAACTGGCCCTGCAAAAAAGCGTTGTAAGCGCGGCCCTTGATGGATAACCCGGTCCAGAAATATTGTTCCGATACCTTGCCGACATCGTTGCTATTCGACTTTTCCCCATAGCTGGTCAATTCGGGGTTAAACGAAATCCAGGGGGTTGCAATTTTTCCAGCCCGTAAGCTCAGGCTCCAGCTCAGTTCGCTGATGTATCCGACGGATGCCTGAGTGGTGGTTTTGAGTTCAATCCCGGCATCACTCTGATAGATCAGGCTTTGTCTTGCGATGCTGTAACGCGCGGTTGCTTCTCCGCCGCGGGATATCTGGTTATGCCAGCCCATCGGTTGGCTACTGCCAGTAATGTTATGCACCTGCTCCTGCAGGTCGCCGACAATACTCAGGCCCAGCACGCCGAGCGTCAGCGTGCTTTGCCAGGAAACCTGGCTCAAGGCATCATAGCGCTCGCGGGTGCTGGATACGTAGACCAGCCCGGCGTAGGGGCGGTCACCGGGCAAAGTTGCCGCCACCGAGATATCCTCCGGGGTAAATCCAAACACGCCGTATTCGATCTTGCTGGACCCGATGCTATTGTCGAGCTGATGATCCAGACCGAGGCGTTCGTCCAGCCAGGCTAGAGGCTTGTGCAGCGACGCCCATTGATTCTCGACACCACGCCCGTAAAAAGTCAGGTTGAGACCGTAGGTATAATCCTGGTCGCGCGAGCCCGGCACCAGCAGGTCGTTATCGAAAGCCAAGGAGCGTTTCAAACTGGGATCAAAGGTGATCGGGTTACCGCTTACTGCCTCAGTAGCGCGGCCTTCGCCTTTTTCAAAAGCATGTGCTGTACCCGGCAACAATAGGGCCGCAGCCAATATACCGATACCAAAAAACAACGCCTGTAACTTTGATTTCATCCTGATTCCTGGTTTCCCCGCCCTTTATCTGTCAGGCAGATAAAAAGCGATTGCACGTTCGAGGTTGCGATAATATGGTCGTGGCTGTGCGTTAAGGGCCGCAATCTGTGCGAAATCGTCCAGATTGGCTTTTATGCCCTGCGTATCGGTTCATTCTCTGGATAAACATGGCGTTTGACGGGTGTTGCTCATGATGACGATTGAAAAACTACTGGAAGGTTTGATGGTCGAGGTGGAACCCTTCGTCGTCTGCCGAACTTCGGCCGGATCGACACTGGATCTCCCGGCCGCGCAATTCGCGACCATGCATTACGTGGTTGCGGGCAGCGGATCGCTGACTATGCCCGATCGAAGCCAGATTAATCTGCAGCCCGGCAGTATCGTGATCATTCCACCGGGGCTAAGCCATCAGTTGAACGGCAGTGGCAAAGAATGCGATGCCCTGAAGATTGCGAAAAATTGTCCGCCGCTTGCGTTGGGGATGGAAGCGTTCGGCAGCTGTCCGGGTGAAGGCGGTATCGCGCTCGCCTGCAGCTCGATCAGCGCGACCTATCAAAAAGTGCATGGATTATTCGATTATCTCGCCGAACCAATCGTTACTCACAGGGTGGAAGGGGAGGCCATAGGGCAGGTGATGTCGGCCATTCTCAGCGAGATGTCGCAGCCGAAGCCCGGCAGCAAGGCGATGATCGCCCTGCTGATGAAGCAGTGCCTGGTCTATGTGCTGCGGCGCTACTGCGAGATGGGTAATTGCCAGGTGCCGTGGTTGTCTGCGCTGGATGACCCGCAGCTTTCACCCACGCTGGAACTGATGGTCGCAGAGCCCGGGCGTCGGTTCACGCTGGAAATGCTGGCCGATAGCGCCGGCATGAGTCGCTCCGCCTTCGCCAGCCGGTTCAAGGCCGCCTTCGGGCGTTCGCCGATGGACTTTCTGAAAGAGTTGCGCCTGCAGCATGCGGCCCACCTGCTGCGTACTACGCAGCGTCCGATCAAGTCTATCGCCGATCGTGTTGGCTTCGACAGCCGCAGTCATTTCAGCCACAGCTTCTCTGATTTCTACGGCCAGTCCCCGGCCGATTTTCGCAGCGCGATTTAATTGTCGTAAAAAGCCAGCTATTTTTTCAGATC
>CAXBMV010000561.1:0-2768 GCA_963976575.1 uncultured Gammaproteobacteria bacterium
GTTACCGACAAAACTGTGGTACAAGCCCAGCAGCCAGTAGAGCGGCTTCGACAGGAAAGTAAGTACACCGTAATCGACGGTAAGATCCAGCCCGGGGGAGATTTCCTCGAGACGTTTGACAATTTTGGGGCCGACGAAGAGCTGACTGCTGAATTCGCCACTGCCACCGGGTGCAACCGTTTGATTTTGCGAACGCATGCCTATGGTGTAAGTCGCAGGATTGCGTTTGGTATTGGCTATGCTATAGACCAGATTAGTCTCATCCTGTTTCGGTACCCAGGCCGAGAGAAAGTAATGCTGAATCATCGCTATCCAGCCGCCCTTGGCTTCGACTTTCAGCTGGCTGTCTTCCATGTCATCGAAATCAACTTTTTCGTACTTGGTTTCTTCGTTGTAATAAACCGAACCGGTGTAGGTGTACAGCAGGCGTGATTCGTCCAGCGGGCGTGTGCGCTGGATTTGACGGTATTCGCTGCCTTGCCAATCCTGTTGTGAGTTGTTTTCGACACGGTGATTAACCTCGACCAGGTAATTACCGCGTTTGAAATGATATGTTTTTGTTACCGTAATGCCGTCCTGCTGCCAGGTCAGCGGCACCAGCAAGTCTTGCTCGCCATCCTGCAGGCGGTACTCGCTTCTGCTTGCCTGGTATTCGCTATGGTGGGTCGGCGCGATATCTTCCTTGTTGCGCAGCCCGCTTTGCAGGATATGCGAAGAATCGGCCTGGCTATGCACCAATTCCAACCAGTCATCGGGACTTTCCAGCGAGGTCGGGTATTTTTTCAGTTTAAGCGAACGAAGTACGCCGCCACGGCTGTCGATGCGAGCCTGTAGTACATCGGTATCAACCAGGATAATGCGTCCACCCTGTGCTGCTTGTACCACTTGTTGACCATTGGTTGTCGATTGCATGCCGGAAGGGCTGTCTGCGATATCGGGTAAATCTCCAATATCGGGCAAATCCGCCGACAGTCCTGTATCTGCGCCAGTTTGTTGCTCACTGATGTTGATTGGCTGTTGGTAGACATAATCGGCTTGCCACTGTTGCCACAGCAACATACCGACGAATATCATCGCGGCGATCAGGAAAAGGCGTGAATTATCCATCGATTTACTCGGTTGTGATTTTGTCTGGCACGGGATCGAAACCACCCGTGTGCCAGGGATGGCAGCTACCGAGTCGCTTACTAGAAAGCCACAGACCTCGAAGGATGCCGTGGCGCTGTATGGCCTGTTGCGCGTATTCCGAACAGGTCGGTGAATAACGGCAGTTATTGCCGAGAAATGGGCTTATCAGGTAGCTATAGGCTCGAATGATGAGTATCAGTATTTTTCGCATTGTTTAACGATACTATTCCAGTGTTGATCCAGCCGTGTTTTCAGCTCCGTGCGCGCGCCTGAAAGTATTCCTTTTTTCACCATAATGACCATGTCTCTCGCCGGCAATCGATTCTGATTCCTGCGGAAACTCTCACGAAACAACCGTTTCAGAGCATTGCGATGAACTGCTTTTTGAACCTGTTTTCTGGCAATCGCAAAACCGAGGCGAGGGTGACTCCCTGTTTTTGTACTTACCAGGATAGTGATACCGGCATCGCTTATGCGAAAGTTCTGCTTAAAAACCTGCTGAAAATCGACGGCACTGGTTAAACGCAGTTGTCTCGGAAAAGACTCGCCGCCCGCTTCATCCACTTCTACGGGGTGAGGCGTGCTCTGCCCTTGGCTCTACGAGCGCTGATGACATCGCGTCCACCACGGGTTTGCATACGTGCACGAAAGCCGTGCGTTCTTGCACGCTTTAAATTACTGGGTTGAAAAGTACGTTTCATGTCTGGCGCCTATTACGATTCTGTCGATTTCAACAAGGCGCGACAATGTACTTGTAGAGTGGCTCTACGTCAATATTTAATTGGGGCGAAACCATTTAAATCGTTCATTTAACTGGCGAATTGTTTCCCGGGTACAGTCCCGGCAGCATTTGCGCAAGATTTATTATGCTCGCGCCCTTTGCTCAGGCTGTGGATAAGTATAATATGTCGCCTTGTCGGTCGATCTTCACCGCCGCAGGGTCGGCCTGAGGCATCGATCAAAAAAACACGATGATTTTGTGAATTCCCCGGACGGAACACTGGTTTTTTTCGGGGACGGGCCACATTTTCGGTAGTGCATCTGGCCGAAATCAGGAATAAACAGTGGAAAAACTTTGAATTCGATCTGGCAACAATGTATTTCCTGCCTGGAAGGCGAAATCAGCGAACAGCAGCTTAATACCTGGATTTTACCTTTGCAGGTAGAACAGGAATTAAACACGCTCAAATTACTTGCTCCAAATCGTTTTGTTATGGACTGGGTGCGCAAGCACTTTCTCGCACGGATCAATGAGTTGGTAACCCACCTCGATGACAGCAAATCCATTTCGGTGAGTATTGCGATAGGTTCGCAAGCGCGATCGCAACCCGCAAAGGTGGTCGAGAACAACACTCAACAGAGATTAATTTCGACGTCGGGACTGAGCGAGACACAGGTTTTCGGAAATTTTGTTGAAGGCAAGTCAAATCAACTGGCGCGTGCGGCTTCTATTCAAGTCAGCAGCCAACCGGGATCCGAATACAATCCGCTCTACATCTATGGCGGTGTCGGCCTCGGCAAAACCCACTTGATGCATGCTATTGGCAATCAAATACTGGAAAACAATCCATCTGCCAATGTTCTCTATGTGAACTGCGAGCGTTTCGTCTCGGATATGGTCAAGGCGCTACAGCACAGCA
>CAXBMV010000562.1:0-2757 GCA_963976575.1 uncultured Gammaproteobacteria bacterium
CTATTTTGCCATTTTATTTTTTCTTTATGACAGAAAATGACGGTGCACAAGTAGTCTATTATGACCAGGGTTACCAGGTTGTATCCTTCTCTTCGCTAAGCGGATGGAGCAGTTCAACCGCTCTTGGCTTGTCGGGTTCACGCGTCGCGAGTTCCTATACCAATGAAATAGCACACCTGGTTGTTCAGCAAGCCTCGGGAACGCCTGGACTTCAAATACTTAACTCCGTGCATTACTTTCCGGGACAGGGTTGGAGCAACGTGTTTGCGTTAGAGCCCACACCGGGCGATTATTCCCTTCAGGCAGTCGGAATGGCGCAGCTTTCTTCGGGTCGGCTTATTGCCGCGTCGCAGGAACGATATGCCAGCAGCTACCGTATTCGGGAATTCAACCAGGGAGTTGGTTGGCAGCTACTGAGCGAACGCCAGTTCCCGGCATCCTGCGAATATGATGATTACCCTGGCAACATTGAAGAGATCCTGGAAGGGAGCCCGATTCCAGTCACACAACTATTTCCCACCGACCCCTTTGTCGCATTCGACATTGCGGGAAATGACCAGGGCGCTATTTCTGTGGTCGCGTCGATTAGTGCACCCTATGGCACGCATGGGAACATGTTGCTGAACTCTCGTTTCGAACCGGGTGTGGGCTGGATCAAAGACAAGCTGCTGCATTGCCCCTGGGCGTTCTGGTCAGTAAGAACCATCATGGAAGTGCGTCAGGAAATGAACTCAGTCGGCACCACGTTTGTGGCATGGAATTTCGTGGATGCCTTCGAGACTGTTACAGCTCTCAAGCTGCTGTCTAACCGCTATGAACTTCTCAAAGGTGTCCCACCTGTCGCCAATGCAGGTATCGATCAAGCAGTCACCGAAGGTGACGATGTAATACTCGACGCCAGCCAGTCAACCGACCCGGACAATGCAATTGTGAGCTACCAATGGGCACAGGTCGCGGGGACGACGGTTAACATAAGCGACTCTGGAATGGCCCTGGCAACCTTTGTCGCCCCTCTGGTGATTGCAGATGAAACGTTAACATTTGAGCTGACCGTGACCGATGAGTCGGGCAATCAGGCCACCGATACAGTCGATGTGATCGTCAGCGATTTCTCCTCAACGGAACTTGGCGTGGTACTGGTCAGTTCGAGTGCAGGGCCATTGACTAGCGGTGATCTATTAAGCCTGTCCGCACAGGCAGCTGGTGGCACCGGGGGCAACTTCGAGTTCCAGTTCCGCTACAAGTCACTAGACATTGCCAGCGCGTCCTGGACGGTGCTAAAAGACTTTGACAGTGTAGACAACGCCACCTGGGATACGGCTGGCCTGGGCGGGAAATACCGCTTGCAGGCACGTGCCCGGGAAGTGGGTAATGAAGCCATAGTCGTCAAGGACGCCCTGGCGCTCTGGGTTAACTCGGTTGCGCCGCTTACCGGTGTGACCCTCGGCAGCAATGTTATCGGCCCGCAATTGGAGGGTTTTGTCGCCGACCTCTCGGCAACACCGTCAAGCAGTAACGAGCCGGTCGAATATCGATTCGAAGTCAAGAACGAGGCGCTGCAACAGGACTGGATTCTGTTACGCGATTTCGCACCTGATGACAGCCTGGCCTGGGTTAGCAGTGGTTACCAGGGTAAGAACAAGTTTCGCGTGTCTGCGCGTAAGGCAGGAACCCTGGATCTGGCGGTCACCGATACCATGCTGATCTGGATAAACGCGCCGGATGCAGTCACTTCCGTGGCGTTGACGCCATCGTTATTCAGCCCGCAACCGTCAGGTACCAGTGTCACTTTCGACGCCAGCGCCACGGGTGGTAACGGCAATGTCGAGTTCCGTTACTCGATAAAGGATACCGAGAGCCTGGATGAATGGACTGTCGCACAAAACTGGTCAACCGCAACGGCCTATGCCTGGGATACCACCGGCATTTACGGCAAGCAGCGCATTCGCGTCGAGGCGCGTAACGTAGGCAGTAGCGACCGCGAACTGGTCGACAAGATGTCCTACTGGCTGAATGACGACAATCCGCTAACCGAAGTGGATCTCCAGGTCGACCAACCCGGCGTGTTCAAGGTCGGGCCGCCGATCACGCTGACCGCCGTGACGGCCGGTACGACCAATCTTTATGAATACCAGTTTCGCATCAAGGGTGCCGCGCCGGGTGCGAACTGGTCGGTGCTGCGCGATTTCAGCCCCGATCCGGTACTGCAGATCGGCAGCAGCAGTTTCCTCGGTAAAAACCGCTTCCAGGTCAGGGCCCGCAACCAGGGCAGCCTGGACAGGGAAGTGAAAGACAACGAGAACCTCTGGATTAACGAGGCCAACGCGATCACCGATGTGGTCCTGAGCGGGTCGAGCAATGACGTCATCTGGGGCGATACCATCACCTTCAACCTGTCATACACGGGTGGAGACGGCAGCTATTACCTTATGCAGGAGTTGAAAAACCCGGGCGAGGAATTCTCGGGCAACGATTATTTCAGGCCGAAGACCGCCAACAGTTTCGATTTCGATGTCGGCGGCATGATGCCGGGCACTTACCGGATGCGGGTGCAGGTAATCAATGGCGCGAGAGACAAGCCGGTCAAGTCAAACAGCGTGGTCTTTAACGTCAGCCCCAATCCGGGCCCTGAGTGGCAGACAGGTGGCGATGACCACGACAGTATCCTGGCCTGCAGCATTTACGAATGCCCCTGCGCAGTAATAGACGGCTGCTACAACGGCGGGGTGGACGATGGCGTGTTCGGTGGCGGATACT
>CAXBMV010000563.1:0-2757 GCA_963976575.1 uncultured Gammaproteobacteria bacterium
GCGCATTCCGGGATGACGATTTTATTTTTTATGCCGTTTGTACTTCGGGATGACGGGCTATGTTTAGATTGTGCTTTTAATCAGGGACGATGGTTTATTATTCTGGCGTAGGCCCGCAGCTCGGCGAAAACGCTAATCCAGCAAGCCTTCAACCCGGATAGTCCTGCATCAGGTAACAAAGACAGTCCTGGCGTACGACCAGCTTGTCGTGGCTGATCATGGCCGGCATCATCGTGCTTTTCAGGTAAACCTTGCCATCTTCTATGTGGATTACGCTGTCGGTGACGTCGACGCCATCGGCATCGGTAATCAATAGCGGCCGCGCGACCCGGCTATAGGCAAAGATTTGTTGCGTATCGACCAGAGTGAAATTGCGTTCCTCGAAATTATTGTCGAAGCAAAGATCGGCATCGGCGCTCGGGTCAAATTCGAAACTGACCTCCTCGGGTATATTCAATCGCAATCGGGTTTCGACCATATGCAGGGCCTCGCGGGGCGGGCGGCTGTCGGGCAGCGCTTCCAGCCTGAGCAAACCTTCGATGAATCGGCAGGCGTGCAGGATGCCATGCGGGTCACCCGGCTTGCCGCATTCCAGCGTTGCCGCGGGACAGCGATCGTCGAAAGCCATGGTCGAGACGCCCTTGCGATTGAATACCAGGGCGACATTATTGAATCGCGCGGCGAGATTCTGATTGACCAGGTCGGGTTTTGTAATACAGGAATAATGCGGGTTTTTACCGGTATTGTTGTGGATGTCGATGGCCGCAAACAACGGTTGTGCACTGACGTAATCGAAGACTTGCTGCATCATCCGCGAACTGTCTCCGGGAGGCTGATCGCTACCCGGCCAGCATCGATTGAAGTCGACCTGATCGGGTAGAAAGCGCAGCCTGGCCTCGGCGGCGCGCACGTTGCCGACAAATAGCAGGATCGAGCGGGGCAGATTGTTGCTGTATTGCTGCAGAATTTCCTGCATCACCTCGAGACCGGAAAACTCATTGCCGTGCAGCAGGATAGAAATAAACAGGGCTCGTGGGTCTTCACCCTGCAGCTCAACCAGCGTTGGCCTGGGAAACAGGCTACAGATATTGTCCGCCGCGATATCAAAAAACCCTTCCGGGAGGGCTTGTATGCGGTCGAAGGTTTCACTCATGCCAGCTATCGACTCCACAGGTGTACGGGTTTGTTTTGCCTGGCCTGATCAAGGTAATCGCGTACCAGCATGGCGCCGTCGGCGTGCTGCTGCCAGTGCTGCAGAATCCACTCGGATCCGGTGCGCTCGCTGTGCACCCGCGCTTCGATGATATCGAGCCAGCCGCCGCTATCGAGCAGACCGGTCTGTTGCAGTCCCCGGCGTGCAATCGGTATCGCCTGCTGCAGGAGAATCGATTTCAAGTCCTGTTGCGTACCATCGATCCAGTGCACCCGGGCATACATACCCTCCCGCGCGGCGCTGTAAAAATCGCGTTCGAGAGCAGAGAAATCAACCCGGGTGAGGTCCTCGGCGTAGCTTTTCAGACCTTCGCAGAGACCGACAAAGAAAACCGTGTTGGCCAGGGTATCGATTAGCGTTGGCCCCGAGGGAACCACGCGCAGTTCCAGGCGCAGGTGATATTCGCCAGTCTTGTTGCGATCGACGACCGGACGCACCCAGCGCCAGATGGTGCCGTTGTGCAGGGATAGGTGATGCAGCGCATCGACAGGCTTGTCGGCCACTGCCGGTAGAATGGGGCTGTAATAAAAGTTGTCTTCAAACAGATCCAGTAACGAAGCGATGTAGCCTTTGCCAAAATGTACCCGGGGAATAATTTTGTCGCGAATTTCCTGAGCATTGCGCGTATCCACAGCCTGTTTGAAGATACCGATACGCGATTCCTGCCAGCAGCGCGTACCCATAACCAGTGGCGAATTGGGCACCGCGCCGAGCAGCAGCATGCTCGCCCACAGGGCGGCATGGTAGCTGGGCACGATGTCGTCGAAGGGGCATTGCATGTGAATCTGTAACGAGGTGGCCAGCGCTTCCAGCATGACGTCGTTGCGGTCTATCACCAGGTCGTCCTTGCCGTGCAGTTCCAGATGCACCGGCTGTCCGCGCATGTTCAGGACTTGCTGATTGAGCAAAGCGTAGCGAGGCAGCCTGGTCATGTATTCGTCGCTATCGAGATGCTCGGCTTGCAGGCAGGGAAGCACGCCGAAAAGGCCTGTCTCGGCATGACAGCTATGCGCTGCGGCCTCGGCTTCGGCATAGAGATTACCCAGGTCGGTTTCGATCTGGCTGAATAGTTGTTCGCTATAGGCAAACGGGTTGCCATTGATTTCCAGGTTGAACCTGGCCAGTTCAGTGGTGAACAACGGGTTTGCCGCGGTTTCGAGGACCTCGGTGTTGGTCTTGCTGGGGTTGCCGTGGCTGTCGGTCAAACAAAGTTCCAGTTCGTAGCCGAGCATGCGGCTGCGATTGTCGAAGGCGCGCTCGGCGAAGAGTTCGCGTAGTTTTGCTGTCTCAAGTTGCAAGCGTTGATCAAAACGCTCGTAGTCGTCCTGGTAAAATTGTTCCTGGTTGATTTCTTCACCCATGCGCCGAGTATAAGGTGATCTCCGGTGACAGGAAAGCCTGCCCCTCATGGTAGTTTTCACCAGCCAGCCTGTTTATACTCTGCGCTTCTTCAACCGAGGTGATGATGGGCGTTATCCTGCAAGTATCCAACCTGGTTAAACGCTTCGGCAAGCTCACCGCAGTCAATGATGTCAGCTTTGATT
>CAXBMV010000564.1:0-2750 GCA_963976575.1 uncultured Gammaproteobacteria bacterium
GTCACACTGAATATTTTCCTCGGCGACCAATTGTTGCAAGTAGTCGTAGGCGGTATCGGCTTCTTTGAAAATTCGGTTGGCGTGATCCTTGCCAACCAGCGCTCCCAGGTTGATCTGCTTGCTGACTCCCGACCTGCCGGATAAAAATCCCGCATTGCGGGTACTGGCACCCATGCCGCACTCACCTGCATCGATTACCGCAACCGTCACCCCGGTTTTTGCCAGTTCATGCGCGCAAGATAAACCTGCGTAGCCACTACCGACGACGATAACGTCCACTTCCCTGGCATGATCGTTTGACGAATGTTTCGAGGGGGCGACATCATTCCACCACCATGGTTGCTCGCTAAACCCGTCTGCCAATATATCTTCAATCATTTAACAATAACCTGCAAAGCAGCGCTGCCATTAGCAATGGGTGGAGTATACCTTTTCCACATATTTCAATATCTCTACTTTAAATTCAGTTCCATTAACCCTAATAGCAAATCTGAATCAAATGCAGTCCTCGCGATTTGGCCCTGGCACAAATCTTGTTCTCCCGGTGGTGCAGCAGTGCTTCGCTGATATCGCCCAGACTAAGCTGGCGTCTGCCGAGCTCGAATAAGCTACCCGCAATATAGCGAATCATATGCCTTAAGAAGCCATTGCCTACGACCTTCAGATAGTAAATTTGATTGCCAAAGGTTAAGTCTTCAGCCTGCAGGATTTCACAGCTAAAAATGGTACGCATAGTTGAACCTATTTCGGTATCTCGCCTGGCGAAGTTGTAAAAATCATGCAAGCCAACGAAGAGCTGGCAGGCTTGCTGCATGAGTTCTATATCGAGTGGTAGTCTGGTTGAGGCTTTAGCAGTGTTGGTGACGTGCGCAACGATATCATCGATGGCCGGGTTGTGGATCGGGTCTGTCGAAAAATAGTAATGATACTCTTTGCTCTTGCTGTCTTTGTTTGAGTTGAAGTCGGCGGCACAGGGCTCGCACTTCAGGATGCGGATATCATCGGGCAGCAGGGAATTCATACCAAGCAGGAGTTTTGCTGAATCGATTTCCATGGCGATAGAGATTTTCACCACCTGGCCCTGCGCGTGAACACCGGAATCGGTTCGACTCGCAGCGGAAATGGTGCAGTCCTGATATTTACAGATTTTTCTCAGTACCTTGTGGATGCTCGCCTGGACGGTGCGCTTTTTGTCATTCGTGCCCAGTTCCTGCCAGCCAAAGTAGCGGGTACCCTTGTACGAGATAATGAGACGATGATGGTACATGCATATTTCCAGGCTAGAAAAAGAATGAGCACAGGTAGTGTGGTACCGGCGACTAGTAAACATTTCTTGTTAAGCTAGCGAATCAGAAGAAGAAACGAGGGGGCAGTATACCTGTTTAATCGAAGGCGAATTTCAACAGGAATAGTGCCTCTTTAATTCGCAGCCCAATGAGTATTTGGCTCAAGTGCTACCGAACCCCTCGCAGCGAGGCATAGCCTGTTTCATCTAAAGGTAGTGTTTTTCGCATGAAATGGCCTGTTTAGGCGCTAAACCATCGAATTACCCGAGATTCAAACTCTTCAAATCAGCAATACAGGTAAATATGACCCTAAATAGCCAAAATTCACCTATATAAATCAAGTAATTGCGTGTGTAGCCGATACCCTTGTTAGCAGTCGACTCAGATATTCATCCATGATATTTACCAAACTAATTAACCATTCTATTGGCTTAATGCTGACGTCACTATTGTTGGCATCGAGTCTGTTGATTGGATTGGTTGTAAGCATCGTGGCGCTCAAATCAGAGTTGAACCAGCATCGAATGGACTTTTTTGAGCAATCCAACGACATCTTTAATCTATCGGTTGGTGGCGCCACCAGTGCCGCCTGGAAGCTTGACGAGCCACTTGCTCAAGAAGTGGCTGCTGGAATACTAAGCAAGGCAAGTGTTTTATCCGTCGAAATACTGGTTGAAATCGGACCTGATAACCAACAACGACTGGCTTACCTGGAAAAGCCTGATATTAAGACTGGCGCGCTAACAAACTGGGTTGCGCAGAAAGGATTCAATGATACCAATCGGAAGACCTGGCGCTTAAGCGTCGCCGACCAGGGACAGGCAATTAATGTTGGTACAATGTCGATAGAATTTTCCCCCCGGCATTTGGCAGCGAAATATATAAAGTCGACTTATGTCATCGTGATTTTCGGGCTGATCGAGTCTATTTTGATTGGCATAGTGTTGTTGCTGGTGACGCGGTGGTTGGTTACCACTCCGCTGCAGCGAGCTGCCCAGGCTGTTGCGCGTATTAGTCCGGAAGCACTGCATAAAGATCATTATTCTGTACCAGTACCCGATATCCATCAGAATAACGAACTGGGACAATTGCTTCACCACACCAATCGATTCCTCGAACGCCTGTCGACCTCACAGATTGATCTGCGCCGGTTAGCTACTCGTGATCCCTTGACCGGCATGGCGAACCGCATGCTAATCACGGAGCAGTTGGTGAACATGCTAGCTCGTGCCAACCGTAGTTCAGGGCTGGTTGGAGTTATTTTCCTCGATCTGGATCGGTTCAAAACCGTTAATGACTCGCTAGGGCACGACATTGGGGACAAGTTGTTAAAAGCGGTAGCTGATTCATTATCGCAGCAGGTTCGGCAACAGGATGCAGTGGGTCGACTTGGTGGAGACGAGTTTTTGTTCCTGGTTGCTGCGAATGAATTTGCCGACGTGGTAGTACTCGCCGAGCGAATTA
>CAXBMV010000565.1:0-2740 GCA_963976575.1 uncultured Gammaproteobacteria bacterium
CCAATAGACGCTTCATCGAAACACCGGAAGCCCGCATGGCGATCACTTCACTATTACTGGCGAGCGCGCCGAGGCTTAGTATGCTGCCGAGCAACACCGCCAGTGGCAAAAATTCCACCAGCTTGCCAGGCAGTCGCAGTACCACGTGTTCGATAACCTGCAACAGGCCATAATCTCCCTTGCCGAGATTGTCCAGCTGGCTGACAAAAATAAAGAACATGCTCAGACTCACCAGCACCAGCAAAGCAAGCAAGGTACCGAGGTGAATATTACGGATAATGTAGCGATTGATAATCATGTTCTGACCATTTTTCGCCGGAGCACAAAACTA
Source organism: uncultured Gammaproteobacteria bacterium (assembly GCA_963976575.1). GTDB lineage: Bacteria > Pseudomonadota > Gammaproteobacteria. The sequence goes on from CAXBMV010000565.1 coordinate 332, forward strand.
CGATTACGACGCAGCAACAGCAGCAGCGCAAGCCCCAGAAACAGGGCATGCACCCACCAGAAATTCAACGCCATGGGGAAGGACTCGGATTCGAGCCGGGCACGTGTGATCGCCAGTAAATTCAGATAGGCAATATAAACCAGCAAGGCATAGGCAACCTTGCCAAAGCGACCTTGTCTGGGTGTGATATAGGACAAGGGTACCGCCAGTATGCCGAGCACCAGTAGCACCACCGGTACCGCAAGGCGCCAGTGCAATTCCACCCTGTCCTCGATCAAAGGCGAAGCGCGTAACTGGGTCAGGGTTTTCTCTTCACTGGACAGTTGCTTATTCACGGCAGGCTGCTTGTTTTCGATGAGTATGCCGTGTTGATCAAACTCGATGAGTTTGAAATTATTCTTACCCGCTTCACCTTCGAAGCGTTGCCCCGGTCCTACCACGAGGAACAAATCACCCGTTTTTTCATCGATTCTTTGGCGCCCCGACCCGGCTGTCTCCAGCACCATGGTCTCGCCTGCACTGTTTCCTATGATGACTCCCTGCAGGGCGAGTTTGTCGGCACTTAAAGACTCCATGAAAAATACGTATTCACCGTCGCTGCTCTGGTTGAACTGGCCCGGCCTGATTTGCTGAAACTCGTTCAAATCCTCCTGCTGCTGGATGATGGACTGCGCGCTGCGTTGCATCTGCGCGTTCAACCAGAGGCTGGAGTAAACACTAAACAGAAATATCGGGGCCAGAATCAATGCAACCGGCAGGTAGAATTCGCGATAACCTATGCCACAGGCATTCATCACCACGATTTCGTGGTCCTTGTACATGCGTCCCAAGGCGAAAATAATACCGAGGAAAACCCCGATTGGCAGCAACAATGCCAGCATGTTTACCGACTGACTCAACATCACCGGCCACAGGGCCTGGCGCGGTATCTCGCCATCGGCAATATCGGCGAGTAATCTGCCGAGCGCGTTGCTCATCAGGATGCAAAACAAAATCAACACCGTCGCTGCACTGCTCTTCAGCATTTCGCCGGCCAGGTATCGGGTAATGATACGATTCATCGTTTGATAGGTATTTTAAAATGGGCAATAGTCTGCCACCAGGCAGCTGAGCGCGCGCTGAATAATTGAAGATATGGCTTAGGGCTGGTTTTTTTCGACACTTCACGTATCTTATCGCGTTATCTACCCGATCTAAACCAGGAATATCATGGAATTCACCGTTAAATCCGTAACCCCCGAAACCCAGCGCAGCGCCTGCCTGGTCGTCACTATCGCCTATCCGCGTAAATTGTCAAAGAGTGGACAACGCCTGGACAAGGCCAGCAAAGGATATCTCGCCGGACTGCTCAAGCGCGGTGATATGGAAGGCAGGCTCGGACAATCGCTGATGCTGCATTCGCTACCCGGGGTTGCTGCCGAACGCGTGCTACTGCTGGGCACCGGCAAAGATAGCGATATGCATGAACGCAATTTCACCAGCATGATCAATAGCATGGTCGCCAGCCTGAACAATTCGGGAGCCCGCAATGCGGTCTTCAGCCCGGCCGAAGTAAACCTCAAAGGCCGTGACCTGGCCTGGAAAACACGTCAGGCAGTAATGCTGCTCGACAACAGCGAATATCGTTTCGATCAACTCAAAAGCAGCAAGCCAAAAGCGCCCAAAGGTCTGGCCAAACTGACCCTGAACATTGCCAGCGCTGACAGTGCCAGCGCAAAACAGGCTGTCAATGAAGGCGTCGCCATCAGCGCCGGTATGGAGCAGGCGCGAGACCTCGGCAATCTGCCCGGCAATATCTGCACACCTTCTTATATAGCGAAACAGGCAAAACAGCTGGCGCTGGGTAATAAAAAGGTCAAGGTGAATGTGCTCGACGAAGCGGCCATGAAAAAACTGAAAATGGGTTCCCTGCTATCGGTGTCCGCAGGCAGTCGACAGGGCGCGAAACTGGTAACCATAGAATACCGTGGCGCCGCAGCTAGCCAGCAACCAGTCACGCTGGTGGGCAAGGGTGTTACCTTCGATAGCGGCGGTATTTCGCTGAAACCTGGCGCGGCGATGGATGAAATGAAATACGACATGTGCGGTGCCGCATCGGTTATCGGCACCCTGGCCGCAGTAATAAAAATGGACCTGCCAATCAATGTGGTCGGCATCATTCCTGCAACCGAGAATATGCCTGACGGCCTCGCCACCAAACCTGGCGATATAGTTACCAGCATGTCCGGCCAAACCATCGAGATTCTCAACACCGATGCCGAGGGCCGATTGATACTCTGCGATGCCCTCACCTACGCCGCCAGATTCAAACCGCGTTGTGTCATCGACATAGCCACGCTGACCGGCGCAGTCATTATTGCATTGGGTAAGATACCTTCGGGTGTCATGGGCAATAACCCTGCCCTGATC
>CAXBMV010000566.1:0-2722 GCA_963976575.1 uncultured Gammaproteobacteria bacterium
TAAAGAAACACCGGTTTTCACGCAGCGAACAGCGCGTGATCCGTAAAAATGCCGACCTAAATATCAACATCATTGCCAGCAAGTACCGCGACGAGCATTTTGATCTCTACCAGCGCTATATCAAGAGCCGTCACAACGAGGGCAGTATGTCTAACCCGAGTAAATCGGATTACCATCGCTTCCTGATTTGCGACTGGACCGAAACCTTGTTTATCGAATATCGTCTCAACCGACAGCTGATCGCAGTCTCGGTATGCGACGTGATGAGTAGTGGTTTATCGGCGGTCTATACTTTTTTCGACCCCGAGCATACCGATCGCAGCCCGGGGCATTACGCCATCCTCAACCAGATCCAGGAAACCCGTAGCCGCGATCTCGACTATGTATACCTCGGATACTGGATCCGAGACTGCGCAAAAATGAATTACAAATGTCGTTACAGGCCCATCGAAGCCTACCTCAACGAACAATGGGTAGAATTAAAACAGGATTTCAAGCAGCCCGACGAGTAACACCCATAATACCAGCGTACGCAGCACCAGCCCTCGACTGCGCTTCAGCAATTCTGCAGGCTTGTCCGCAATATCGGATGCATTAATCGCGGCCAGTCCGACTTCGGCGAGGCGCTGCCGATTGAGCACACCCATTTCATCACCGACCAGCGGAATCGCCTTCAAGCGCGTCAATGCGGCCTCGAAATTACCGCAAACCATGTAACTGGCACAGCTTAGCAACGACGCAGGCCATTCCAGCCATCCCAACATGGTGGCAATATAGCCTTCCCAACGCTGTTTGTCCGCCAGGTTTTGACTGTCGGGTAATTTTTGCACCAGCCGATAAAATACCAGTAGCACCGGCCCACCGATCGTCAACCAGAAAGCAACCGAATAATATGCCCTGTTGACGTTACCGAGTAAATCGGCAGCAGCTTTGTCGGCCGGGTCTATTGTTGCCAACCCTTTTTCAAGGCTTTCGTCCACCCGCTCAAATACCAGGCTCGAATCTATGCACAGAAAAATCAGCGCGGTGTAAAATGCAAACAGGAAGAAATCCCACAAGGCTGCATCGACCAGACTTTGCAACAACGCAAACAGTAAAACCAGTGGCAGGATCAACAACAGCGGTGTCGCCCAGGGCGGCGTATCGTTCATGGGTACTCTTGAAAGCAACCATTGATAGTAATCATCCAGGGGTTTGCGATCACGCAATCTGCGTAAATCAGGTACCAGGCGATCCAGTAAAAAGGCGCATATCAGGCTTAGTGTCAGCATTTAGGCTCCAATGAGTCGATTTAATTTGTCCCAGTCGAAAGCATCCCCGGGATCGGTTTTTCTACCGGGAGCGATCTCGCTATGCGCGCAGATCGAATCCGGCTGGATGTCCGTATAAGTTGATCGAAGACTGTCGATCAAGCCTGACAGACTGCGATACTGGGCATTTTCATAAGCCTGATCATCGACGCCCTCCAGCTCGATACCAATGGAAAAATCATTGCAGGCCTGCTCTTCCTGCCAGCAGGAAACCCCAGCATGCCAGGCCCTGCGTAGAAAGGATACGAACTGAATAATATTACCATTGCGTTCAATCAGGCAATGCGCCGAAACCCGCAGGTCACAAATTCCGGCGAAGTAATCGTGGCTGGCAGGATCCAGTTTATTGCAAAATAATTTCTGAATATTGCCGCCCCCATATTCCCCGGGTGGTAAACTAATGCCATGCACGACGATTAGTTTTATACTTGTATTTTCAGGCCTGGCATCGCAATTGGGTGACTCGATCACCTCGACAGACTCCAACCAACCTGCATCATCAATGATATGTTTCGTCATTCGCTTTTTCAGCGGAATTTCCAGTTAATCGCAAAGGCACGATAGTTTAACCACATTGAAGCTGCAAGACCTCAATTTACCACAGCAACAGGCGGTTAAATGTCTGGATCGCCCCTGTCTGGTACTCGCAGGAGCAGGCAGTGGCAAGACCGGCGTGATTACTCGCAAGATCGCCTGGCTAATCCATCAGGGCTATGACGCGCATCGTATCAGGGCGGTTACTTTCACCAACAAAGCCGCCCGTGAAATGCAGCAGCGCGTCTCCAGATTACTCGGGCCTGCGAGCCGAAAGGGTCCGGGGATATCCACGTTTCACACACTCGGATTACGTATCCTGCAACAGCATGCGCAACAATTGGGTTACCGTCGCGGCTTCAGCATCATGGACTCACGCGATGTCGAGGCCTGCCTCAGCGAACTGTCTCATCGTGATCAACGCGATAGCGATGTGCTCAAACCGGCTATGTACCGCATCAGCCGATGGAAAAATGATTTTATCGACGCGCCCACCGCGGTGGCCAGCGCCACCGACCCGCTGACGCAAACACAGGCACTGCTATACCAGGCCTACCAGCAGCAATTACTGGCCTGTAACGCGATGGATTTCGACGATTTGATGATGCTGCCGGTGCAGTTGTTCAGAGAGGATGAATCGGTATTGAACCGCTGGCAGGACAAGATCCAGTATCTGCTGGTTGACGAATACCAGGATACCAATACCAGCCAATACGAGTTAATCCGACAGCTCTGTGGGCTGCGGCAGAAGCTCACCGTGGTCGGTGATGATGACCAGTCCATCTATGCATGGCGAGGCGCGCGGCCGGAAAATATACAACGACTGATGCATGACTTTCCTGGTATGGAAATCATCAAGCTTGAGCAGAATTACCGAT
>CAXBMV010000567.1:0-2716 GCA_963976575.1 uncultured Gammaproteobacteria bacterium
TGGCATAGCAGGCGGCGTAGCATTTCAACTGCGCCCAGTGCAGCGCATCCTGCTGCCGGGCTGCGCTGTGTTTGCTGACGGTTTTGATTTCCTCGATGCGCGGCGGTGATTCGTCTGCAAACAATAAGTCAATGCGCCCGCCCAGTTCTATGTCTTCGCCGTCGATATTGATTACGCGTTTGATCGCGTATTCGGCGGTGGCCTCTGCGGCATAACGCTGCTGGATTTTCTGGTGGGTGTGCAAGCCTTCCAGCGCCTTCACGCCGGAACCACCGTCGCCGCCGAGGTCGCCGCTGCGGCAACTGAACTCGCCCAGCTCGCGGATGCCGATCCTCAGGCTGGCTGCCATGTCACCTTCGCCAGCCGGTGCGGGATGCCCTGTTGCTGGAAATACTGCATCCAGCGTTGCTGGTTTTTCTGCAGGCTGTCGCCGGGGCCCTTCACTTCGATCAGGCAGTAACCACCGGCGTCGGGGAAATGCAGCAGGTCGGGGAAGCCGGAACAGTTGCTGCCGAGATCAGCCAGCTGGCGTTTGAAGATGGCCATCAAGTGGGCATGGTCGATGCGCTCCAGCGCCAGTTCGATGATTGCCGGGCTGAGCGCCTGCCAGTTCACCAGCGGGTTCATCAGGCCGAATTTGCGCTGCCAGCAGTCCAGCGCGCGTTCTCGTATCGCCTTGTTGCTGTCGATGCCGGCCCAGGCGTCTTCGAGCAGCCCGGCGCGGCGGTCGAAGAAGTCATGCGCGTATAAATCCGCCGGGCGGTATTGAAAGGGATTGAAGAAGGCGCCGGGCAGCGGCGCGAAGATCACATCCCACAGCAGCAAGCCAAGCAGGCCGTTGAACAGGCTGTTCTCGAGGAAATAACAAGTCTCGTGACCATCCTGCGCGTCGTAGTATTCGGCCACCGCGATTTCCACCGAGTCCTGCTGCGCCAGCTGCAGCAGCAGGACTTCGGGCTGGTGGCTGATGCGGTGTGCTTCTATCAATGCCTCGGTATCGAGGCTGTGGCGCTTGATCAAACGCGCGCCGAACTGGCAGGCAAACTGCACTTCGCTGTCGTCTATCGGTTCCTTGATGATGCTAAGGCACAGGTCCAGCGCCTGCTGCGGCCTGTCCAGCTGTGCGTGGATGCGTGCGCTGCGTTCGCGGCCAGGCGGCAGCAGGCAAGCCTGGTAGAGGGTCAGCGCGGTGGCGAGATAACCACAGCGTTCCATTTGCCTGGCGATCTGGTAGCGCAGGCGCTCGCTCTTGTGCCAGGCCGGGGCGTCGCTGGCGATATCGTCGGGGATCAGTGCGAAATACTCCAGCAGCTCAAGATCCCGTTTCAGATAGGCCGCCAGCAGGCTGGCTTCGTCTTCGGGCATCTCCAGTTCCAGCAGGGTCTCCAGTTGCTGCAGCAGCCAGTGCTGCTGGATTTCCAGCTGGCTGCGATAGGCGCGGTGCTCGGGGTCTATCGGGTAAGCCTCGTACTGGTTCAGGCCGAGGTCGCGCAGCACGAAGTCGGTCATGGATTGCCGGAGGTTGCCGAAGAACAGCATCTGGCAGAGCTGGTAATCGTCCTGGTGCTGCAGCAGCAGCCAGTCGTGCTGTGCCTTGAGGCTTGCCTGCAGCTCGGGTTGATTTAGCAGGTAATCGTCCAGCTCGGCGCGTTTCAGTTTTTTCAGCGCGGCGGGTTGGTCGATTATGGCCAGCAATTCGGCCTTGTTGAATAGCGACAGCAGCGTGGCCCCGTCGAGTTCGGCGTTCACGCGCAGGCAACCGGCCTGTTCCAGCTCGCCTATGGCGTCGTCTATGCTGCCGATCTCGGCATAGTGGAGCTTGTTCTGGCGAAAGCAGAGGTGGTTGCGGTTGAGCAGGCGGATATAAAGTTTTTTTGCATCCTGCGACAGCGCCGCAAACGTCTGCAGAAAGCCGAGCTGCTGCGGCTCGAGGATATCGGTGTAGAGGCTTTCCACCTGCGAGAACAGCGTGAGCACGTTGTCGAGGTAATAGCTTTCGGGCAGGTCGGGTGTCATCGCGTTATTCTACACAGTTCTACAACAATGTTGCATACAACAGTGTTATATATTATATTCCGTTCATGCACTCGCTCACCGACATACAACAGGCCGTTTACGATTACACCCGCGAGGTACGCCGCCAGGGTTTGCCCTTCCCGTCGCTGCGCGATATCGCCAGCCATTTCGGCTTCCAGCACACCACCGCGCGTTTTCATTTGAAGGCGCTGGAAAAGAAGGGCTATCTGCAGCAGCGTTCGCAGCGCGTGTCGGATTATATGCTGGCCGAAGACCCGGCGCAGGAAGCATCGCCGGAAGCGGGCAGTTTCGACCTGGTGGCGCGCATCGCCGCCGGTGCGCCCATGCCGGTGTACGACGAGACGCGCGAATCCTTCGCGGTTACCCATGATTTCTTTGGCGGTGGCGAAATCCTTGGTGTGCGCGTGGTCGGCGACAGCATGTCCGGCGATTCCATCGCCGACGGCGATATCGCCATGATCAAGCGTCAGCGCGACGCCAACAAGGGCGATATCCTCGCGCTGCGCATCGAAGATGAAATCACGCTGAAGCGCATCCATCTGGAAGGCGATCAATTCCAGTTGCTGCCATCCAACCCGGATCACCCGGTGCGTCTGGTGCCTGCGCAAAAGCTGGAAATACTCGGCAAACTGGTGGGGATAGTGCGCAAGGTTTAGGCCGGCGCAAAACAACCATGGCC
>CAXBMV010000568.1:0-2709 GCA_963976575.1 uncultured Gammaproteobacteria bacterium
GCGTGGCCGCAGCCGAAACCTGCTCGGCACTCGCATCCATCCCTGTCGCGCGACCCTTGTCACCGACCGCCAGCGCGATATCACGCAGTAATTGCCCTCCTCCGCAACCCAGATCAAGCACGGCCTGTCCGGATTTCAGCGAAAGCGACTGCAACACCGCCATACGTCGGGCATTGCCCTCCTGTCCCTCGGCTATCCTGCGCTGCCAGAGCCCGAAATCCCCGTCAAAATCCATACTCAAATCCTCGCCAAAGCGGTTTTAAAATACTGCCGAAGTAGCGGCAGTTGGAGTGTCCTGATAAGCGAACTCGCCCTGCCACTGATTATTACGAAAATCAATCTCGAGTCGCGTTGGCTGCATACGCCAGGCCGCCTCGCCCGAGAGTTCCCTGCCCTCGGGATACTGGCTGGCAAAAACTTCCGGAGTACAGGCAGCCGCGGTTACCGCGCGAAATGCGATACATAAATTTGTATTTACCTTCACTGCATCCGATGGCGACTGGTGGTGAAAAATCACCCGCTTTTTCACCACACAGGAAAAATACAATTGCAGTTCGACGAACAATGGTTCGTCCAGCGCTTGTAGCGCCTGCCCGGCGCGATCACTCCAGCAGACAACAAGCGGGCGCTGATTGAGCAAAATTCTATGCTCGTGGGTAAAACCATTCAAACGACGATCGATCCAGCGCAGCGGGTTTTCTATGGCGAAGTAACTGCCCCTGAGATTCATCTGGCTCATGATTGTAAAGGCCTGGCGGAAGTGCTCACCAAAGCGCTCCCGCGTTTAGCTGTATATCCTCCATGGTGATACCTAGCGCATCGTCGTGGCACAGAAAAGCCGCCAGCGCGCCCAGTTCGCGCGGTTGCACCAGTCGTTTTTGCGGGGATTCGGCCACCAGCCTGGCGATTTCGTCCGCGACGCTATGCCCCGCCTTTTTCGCCTGTATGGCGACGCTGCTATCGAACATTTCGGTTTGCACCCAGGTCGGGCTGATCACCACCGAGCTGACGCCGTGGGGTGCGCCCTCCAGCGCCACCGCGCGGCTCAATCCGAGCAGGCCCGACTTGGAAGCGCAGTAGGCGGCGTGGTCGGCAACCGCCGTGGTCGCCGCAGTCGAACCTATATTGATAATGCGCCCCCAGCGGCGCTCGATCATGCCGGGTAAACAGGCGCGAATCATGCGAAATGGTCCGGACAGGTTGATATCTATGACATCCAGCCAGGATTGTTCATCGTGTCCACAGACCAGTTCATGCGCGGTGACCCCGGCCGAATTCACCAGGATATCGGCCTCGCCATGAGCAGCAGACAGGGCCGCGGTAAAATCTTCGATGCTGTTAACATCAGCCACATCCAGCGTCTGGTAAAACAGTTTGCTGGTAGCCGCAGCCAGTTCCTCTATCACCGGCTCTGGCAGTCGACGCGAGCCAATCGCAATCGTCGCTCCGCGTGCCGCCAGCGCCAACGCAATCGCCTTGCCTATACCGGTAAAACCACCGGTGATGATCGCTATCCTGCCGTCGAGATATTGATCCACCTACCATTCACCCTGGGTAGGCATGGAAAGCCAGGGTTCGGCTGCTGGCAGTGACTCGCCACGTTGCAGTAGCTCGATGGAAATATTGTCCGGCGAGCGGAAGAAAGCCATGTGACCATCGCGTGGTGGCACGTTTATGGTGATTCCCTTATCCAGGGCTTTCTGGCACAACGCGTAAACGTCTTCCACCTCGAAAGCGAGATGGCCGAAGTTACGCCCGCCCTGGTAAACTTCGCCGTCCCAGTTGTAAGTCAATTCAAGCACCGGCGCGCGCTCAGCCTTCGCCTGCTCGAGGTCTTCGGCGGCAGCCAGGTACACCAGCGTAAACTGCCCCTGCTCGCTCTCGTAGCGATCGGTTTCCACCATCCCCAGCAGGTCGCAATAAAAGGCCAGCGATGCGTCCAGATCGTGCACGCGTACCATGGTATGCAGATATTTCATTGTTTTACTCGTCGCCTGAAAAGCGAATATTATGGCACAGCTTATGAAGGCTGGTCAGCCAGTAGATAATTCACTAATATCGACCGAAACCACTATCCCGAATGCGATGAAATTTAATCCTGATGTACTCGATTGTGCCGCCGCGCCAATCGCCGAAGCCTGGTCCTGGGTGAAGAATCCAAACTCCGATCGTCTGATCAACATGTGCCAGGCCGTGCCAGCCCACTTACCTCCGCAATCGCTACGCGATTACCTCGGCGAAGCGATCAAGGCCGGGGAAGCTGCGACCTATACCGACATTCGCGGCATAGTGCCTTTGCGCGAAGCGCTCGCGGCCAACATCAGCGAACGTTACCAGGGGCAGGTTGAGGCCGATGACCTGATTATAACGGCGGGCTGCAACCAGGCTTTCTGTACCGTCATCGATGCACTGTGTGCACCGGAAGACGAAGTCCTGATGCCGCTACCATGCTACTTTAATCACCAGATGTGGCTATCGATTCGCGGCGTGAAACCACGCTACCTGTCGTTTAACCCGCAAACCGCCATGCCCGATATCGACGAAGCCAGGGCTTCGATAGGCCCCAACACCCGCGCCATAGTGCTGGTTACCCCCAATAATCCCAGCGGTGCCATTTACAGCCCGGATTGCATAGAGCAGTTTTTCCAGCTCGCTGCCGAGTTCGACCTGGCGCTAATCGTCGACGAAACCTATAGGGATTTCATCGAT
>CAXBMV010000569.1:0-2707 GCA_963976575.1 uncultured Gammaproteobacteria bacterium
TTGGTATCCAGCGAGTAGGGGACCAGTAGTAGTTCGGGGTAGTCGGGCGACCAGTAAGGCAGGTCGTCGTTATAGACATCCGAGTCGTAGAGGAAACTACCGGCTTCGACCACCAGACGTCGTGTATTCATCGAGTTCAATCCGGCGTAATAGCCCAGCGGCGGCGCGCCGGTCAGTTCGCGCACCTGTTCGATGCTGCGCGTAATATGCGCGCGCTCTTCGGCTTCCTCGAGGCTGTCATAATCGATCCAGCGCCAGCCGTGCGGCTGCAGGTCAAAACCAGCGTCGATCATCGCGCGCAGGGCATGCGGGTTTTGCTCGCCAGCCAGCCCGACCAGGTTGACGGTAGCCCGCAGACCCCTGTCGCTAAAAGCCTTGAGCAGACGCCAGTAACCAACCCTGGCTCCGTATTCATAACTCGATTCGATATTCAAATCGCGCCGACCGATGCGGCTTTGCACGGCCACATCGGATACGCGCATCTCGGAACGGTCGTCGCCATTGAGTATGCACAGTTCTCCGCCTTCTTCGTAATTGATACAGAAATTGACCGCGATGCGGGCTTCACCGGGCCAGACGACTGCGGGGGGCTGGTTGGCATAGCCGATCAGGTCACGCGTGGGTTTGCTGAAGTCTGTCATGGCAGGTCAATCCGTTTTGCAGATATCGGCGTAACATTCGGGTCGCCGGTAAGTGTCGAAATCAAAGAAGCGCTTGTATTCGATGGTCATATCCAGGTCTATGGTATAAGTCAGCAACTCATCGCCAAGGCCGGATGATTGCGCCACCACTTCGCCGCAGGGCGAGATGACACAGGAGTTCCCCATCATGTCACAGCCTTCCTCGGCCCCGGCCTTGGCCGTGGCGATAATCCAGCAGCCATTCTGGTAGGCGGCAGCCTGCATCGGTAGCAGGTGGTGCATCTTGCGGTATGGATTCTGCGATGGATTGTCGGGCAACTGTGCGGGCGAGTTGTAGCCAAGGCATACCAGTTCGACGCCCTTCAATCCGAGCATGCGCCAGGCCTCGGGCCAGCGTCGATCGTTGCAGATGAGCATGCCGAGCTTGCCACCCAGCATATCGAAGGCCGGGAAGCCGAGGTCTCCATCGACGAAGTACCAGGGTTCCAGATGCTGTAGTTTGAGAGCGGGATCGTAAACCGCGTTACCGGGCAGATGAACCTTGCGGTACTTGCCGACTATTTCACCGCTGCCATCAACCAGAATCGCGCTATTGTAGCCAAGGTGGTGGGCCGCCTTGCATCCGTGAATTTTTTCACAGTACCCCAGATAAAATCCTATGCCCATGGATTTTGCCGCATCGAACAGCGGACGCGTGACCTCGCTGGGCATGCTCGCTTCGAAGTAGTTGTTTACCTGGTGGACGTCTTCGATCAGCTCGCGCGGGAAGAAGGTAGTCAGCGCCATTTCCGGGAAGACGATCAATTCACAGGCGCTGGCCTTAGCCTCGGTCATCAACGCGAGCATGCGCGCGACCACCGACTCGCGGGGTTCGTCCCTGGCTATAGGCCCTAGCTGGGCGGCAGCAGCGATGAAACGTCGTGACATTCGACTCCTGGCTATATCTGGGTACAGGCGCGTAAATGCGCTACACTTTCAGGTCTGTCAGTGTAGTGATACGGCGATGAATGATCCAGTAAATCCCACCAGGCGAAAATGTTTATTGGCAATAGCGGGCCTGACTGCCAGCGGTCTGGCCCAGGCAGTAGTGCCCACCCCCGGCGCAACCGAAGGCCCGTTTTACCCGGGCCCTGAAATGCGCTTCGACGATATCGACAATAATCTGGTAACCATTGCCGGTCGCGTCGAACAGGCCGGTGGCGAAGTGGTAAGACTGCAGGGGCAGGTACTCGATCAGCAAGGGCGGCCGGTACCTGGCGCGCGCGTGGAAATCTGGCAATGCGATGTTCGCGGTCGCTATTTGCACTCAGCCGATTCCACGGCTTCCGAGCGCGACGGCGGATTCCAGGGTTTCGGTCACGATATCAGCGATCAGCAGGGGCGCTATTCCTTCCAGACGATTAAACCGGTTGCCTATAGCGGAAGAACCCCGCATATCCACCTGAAAATTCTGCTCGCCGGGCGCCAGCGCCTTACCACACAACTTTATCTGCCTGACCATCCTGGCAATGCCCGCGACTGGCTATACCAGCGCATTCCGGCAGATCAGCGTGAACTGGTGACGCTGCGCTTCGAGGCTGGCAAAGACTGGCCACTGGCGCGCTTGAACCTGGTTATCTGAAGGGCGCCGCTTATTCTTCCTCGGGAAAGGCGGGAAACTGCGGCAGGTCGTCGTGAATGTGATCCCAGCAGGCTTTGGAGTCGACGAACTGGTGGTATTCGAGGTGGACTTCGACATCCCCGTCTATGTTGCCGAGGCTGAGATAGACTTCTTCCGGCCAGTTTTGATGACGGCTCAGCAGCGTCGATCCGCATTCACTGCAAAACCACTTCTGCAGTAAATCGCTGACAGGGTATTGGCGCAGCAGGGATTCACCCTGCGACCAGCCAAAAGCCGAGCCTGGTACCGAGGCATAAGCCCCGAAGGCCGCTCCGCTGGCCCTGCGACACAGCGAACAATGGCACAGGCTGGCATCGCTCAACCCGGCCTCGACCTGATATTTCACCTGGCCACAAAGGCAGCTTCCTTTAATCATCGACAGGCGGGGCGTTTGGAACGCGAACTG
>CAXBMV010000570.1:0-2702 GCA_963976575.1 uncultured Gammaproteobacteria bacterium
TTGGTGGTGCGTGCGCGGCAGCTGGCGGCGTAGTCGGCAACGCCGAAATGCATCGCTTCCATGCGCGGGCTGGCCGTGGCAATCGCGTCGACATTGGCCATGCCGAGGGTGATTTCGATCAAGGCCTCGATTCCGATTTTATTGGTAAAGCCTTTCGCTTCTTCGATTTGCGTCAGCATCGCATCGACCATGTAGACATCTGCAGCTACGCCGACCTTGGGAATCAGTATGGTGTCCAATCGATCACCGGCCTGCTCTACTACGTCGACCACGTCGCGATACATGTAATGCGTATCGAGGCTGTTGATGCGCAGCGATATGGTCTTGCCCTTCGCGCGCCAGTCGATGTCGTGCAGGGCTTCGATAATGTTTTTCCGCGCCTGAAGCTTATCGCCGGGTGAAACTGCATCCTCCAGGTCGAGGAAAACATAGTCAGCGGCGGAATTTGCCGCTTTTTCGAACATACCGGGGTTCGAACCGGGTACCGCCAGTTCGCTACGCTGTAAGCGCTGTCTGGCAGGCAGATATTGGGTATGGCTCATAAGTGCTTCCTCAAGATTGAAATCTGGAAATTAATTATCCAGTTATATTGATATACCTAAAATTGATAAGCAAGTATAAGACGGGGCAACAAGCGGTAACTATCGCTATACCGACATAGCTCAATTAAGGAACGACGATGTAGAAGTACATCGTCGATGAGGGATCAATCAGGCGCTGAGTGCGCTCACCAGCAGGTAGAGAAAAACCGCCGTGAGGTAGAGGTCGATTAGCGAGTAGAGATAAAACAGTTTGCGCTTTTCTTTATCACGACGCGCTTCCAGCGTCAGATAGAGAAAGACTACCAGTGCAGCGAGCAGGATTATAACCATGTGCATAGTTACCTACTCGTCTACTTGAGAACATCTCGCCGCGGCGACGGCGGTCATATTGACCAGCCCCCTGACGGTGGTCCCGGGAGTAACAATATGGGCGGCGATCTTGCAACCCAGCAGAATCGGGCCCACGGGTATGCCGTCTGCCGCCAGCTTCACCAGGTTCATCGAAATATGCGCCGCGTCCATATTCGGCATGATCAATAAATTAGCCACGCCCTGCAGCTTCGAATCGGGAAAGGTGTCGATCATGTCCTGCGGTGACAGCGCCAGGTTAGCCTGCATTTCCCCTTCCACCATCAAGTTTGGATGATCGCGATTAATCAGCGTCAAGGCGTCACGCATTTTCAGCGACGATTCGGATTCACGGCTACCGAAACTGGAATGAGATAACAGTGCGGCCTTGGGTTTCAGGCCGAAACGCGCGACTTCCTCGGCGGCCATCGCAGTAATATGCGCAATCGCTTCGACGCTGGGGTCCGGCGTTACATGGGTATCGCAGATGAACAGGGTGAACTTGCTGGTAATGATTACGCTCAGCGCCGCCACTTCGTTGAGACCGTCTTCCTGTTGGGAAACACTAAGAATACGACCGAGGTGGCGGTGAAAGCGCCCGATGGTTCCGCAGATCATGGTATCAGCTAGACCCATTTTTACCATCAACGAGGCCTGAATTGTGGTACTGGTGCGGATCAGGTCGCGCGCCTCGGTGTAACGCCTGCCGCGGCGACAGCTGAGTTCGTGATACTGGTCCACCCAGACTTCATCGTCCTTGTAATCGAATATTTCGAAATCCACACCGGGTTTGGCGACGAGGCCGTATTCCTTCAGCATCGGCATAATCACATCGGGTCGGCCGAGGACTATCGGAAAGCACAGCTTCTCCATGACAGCATTATCAACCGCCTGCAATACCTTCGGGTTTTCACCCTCGGCAAAAACGACGCGGCGTTGTGTTTCACGAGCCTTGTCGAATACCGGTTTCATGAACAGCCCCGAACGGAAAACGAAGGCGCTGAGTTTTTGTCGGTAAGCCGTGAAGTCCTCGATCGGGTGTAACGCCACCCCGGAATCCATCGCCGCTTTTGCCACGGCCGGTGCAATTTCCAGGATCAGACGCTGATCGAAAGGTTTCGGAATCAGATACTCGGGGCCAAAGGTCAGCGATTGACCGTGGTAGGCATTGGCCACCACATCGCTGGTACCGGAACGCGCCAGACGCGAAATAGCCTCGACGCATGCAATCTTCATCGCCTCGTTGATTTCGGTGGCGCCGACATCGAGAGCGCCGCGAAACAGGAAGGGAAAACAGAGCACATTGTTGACCTGGTTCGGGTAATCCGAACGCCCGGTCGCAATAATCACGTCGGGACACACACGACGCGCTTCGGCAGGGTCGATTTCCGGGGTCGGGTTGGCGAGCGCAAATACAATCGGCCGCTTCGCCATGGTCTGCACCATTTCCGCTTTCAAGACATTGCCAGCAGACAGGCCGAGAAACACATCGGCGCCGACTATGACTTCTTTCAGACTACGCATTTCGGTATCTACGGCAAACTGCGACTTCACCTCGTCCATGGCTTCCTTACGCCCCTTGTAGACCACGCCATTGGAATCGGTGACGATGATATTGGCCTTGTCCATGCCCATAGATACCAGCAGCTTGAGGCAGGAAAGCGCAGCCGCGCCGGCACCGGATACGGCCAGTTTGACTGTCTTGATATCTCTGCCGGTCACTTCAAGCGCCGACAACATGGCTGCGGCCACGACTATCGCGGTACCGTGTTGATCGTCGTGGAACACCGGGATGGACATGCGTTCGCGCAG
>CAXBMV010000571.1:0-2700 GCA_963976575.1 uncultured Gammaproteobacteria bacterium
ACGGCGCCGGTAAGAGCACCATGTTCAAGAATATCGCCGGTTTTTACAGCCCGAGCTCAGGTGACATTCTTTATCAAGGGCAAAGCATATCCGGTCTGAAGCCGCATAGCATAGCCGAGCGGGGCATAGTGCGTACCTTCCAGGAAACCACGCTGTTCCAGGAGTTGAGCGTATTCGAGAATGTGCTGGTCGGTTGCCACATGCGCGCGCGCAGCAATCTGTTCGCGGCGATATTCAATCTCGATCGCGCTCGTCAACAAACTGCCGCCGACAAGGCGATGGAAGTGCTCGAATTCATGGGCATAGCCGAGCGCCGCGATCAACTGGCATCTGAATTACCGCTGGGTTCGCAGCGCGCGTTGGCGATTTCCATCGCGCTGGCGAGCGAGCCGAAGCTGATGTTGATGGATGAACCCTTCGCCGGTATGAACCCGACAAATGATGGCGCTGACGCGCAAGGTGCAGGAATCCGGCGTCACCATTATTCTGGTCGAGCACGACATGAAGGCGGTGATGGGATTGTGCGACTATCTCACCGTGTTGAATTTCGGCCAGTTGCTCGCCGAAGGCACACCAGAAGAAATCAGGCACGACGACAGGGTCATAGAAGCCTATCTCGGGGGAGCCAAATAATGTTGCTCGAGGTAAAAGATATCCATGTGCACTATGGCCCGGTGGCAGCCGTGCGCGGCATTTCGCTGGAAGTGGGCGAAGCCGATTTCGTCACCCTGATCGGATCCAACGGCGCTGGTAAGAGCACCACACTGCGCACCATATCCGGTCTCGAACACCCGACTTCCGGGTCGATTATTTTTGACGGCAAGCCCATCGAAAAACTATCCGCCGATCGTATCGTCCGTCTCGGCATAGCTCAGGTGCCGGAAGGTCGGCGTGTATTCAAGGACTTGAGCGTTACCGAAAACCTGCGTCTCGGCGCCTTTACCCGCGACGACAACGCCGAGATCGAAAAAGACTTGCAGCAAGTGTTTGGCTATTTCCCGCGCCTGCTGGAACGCCAGCATCAAACCGCGCGCACCATGAGTGGCGGCGAACAGCAGATGGTGGCGATAGGTCGCGCCTTGATGTCACGCCCGCGCCTGCTGCTGCTGGATGAACCCTCGCTCGGTCTGGCGCCGGTCATAGTGCAGGAAATCGCGCGCATTCTGGTGGCAATCAACAAGGCCGGGGTAGCCATTATCCTGGTGGAACAAAATGCCGAGCTGGCGCTGGAACTGGCGCGCCACGGCTATGTGCTGGAAACCGGTAGTATCGCCCTCGAAGGCGAGGCCAGCGGCTTGATGGATAACGATCACGTGCGCAAGGCTTACCTCGGTATATAGACTGCAGGCGTCGCTCAGGTGCCTTGTGTATTTCTTCTTAGGTTACTCATCGCCATAAAAAAAGGTGGCCCCGTTTTAGCGGGTCCACCTTGAAACAAACCTAATGGCTTGTGGGAGGAGAATCGATCAGGTTCAGGTCTTCAGATAAGCTTCCAGCGAATCATCCAGCGCATCTTTCCACGGCGTATGGTGGGCAGGTGCCTGGGATCCGGTCAGCGCCGATTTGTAGCCGTTGTCGCGGAAAGTCATGATGTTTTCCTTCTTGTGCTTTTTCCATTCGAAGAAAGCCTTGTTGGCACCGGCGCAGTCGAATTCCGGGTAATCGGTCATCGCCATCAAGTCCATGGTGTACTTGCCCTGGAACTCAATCGCGCCGTAATCATCGGGGATGGCGTCTTCTGCCTCGCGCCACTCGTCGATATCGGCGTGCATCTCCGCCTGCGAGGGCAGGTCGATGCGGCCCATGATGACATCGCGGGCGTACCAGGCCTGGGCATCGAACATGTTGAAGGTATACCACTGGTCCTGCATGCCGAGGTACATCAGCTTGGGGTTGAATTCCCAGACCACGCCGTTGTACAGGTTAACCGGGTAGAGGCGGTTGTTGGTTTTCAACTTCAGGTTTTCCGCCATGAAGGGGAAATGGTGCAGGTAGCCGGTGCAGAGGATAATCGCGTCGATCTCCTTCTGCTTGCCATCGATAAAGGTGGCGGTATTGCCGTCGACCTTTTCCAGCAAGGGTACTTCTTCCCAGTTGTCCGGCCACTTGTAACCCATAGGCGCGGTGCGGTGCGATACGGTGATCGATTTGGCGCCGTATTTCCAGCACTGCGAACCGATATCCTCGGCCGAATAAGAGGTGCCGATGATGAGGATATCCTTGTCCTTGAATTCCATCGCATCGCGAAAATCATGCGCGTGCAGAATGCGGCCCTTGAATGATTCAAAGCCGGGGAACTGGGGCACGTTGGGGGTAGAAAAGTGGCCGCTGGCGACTATGACGTGATCGAATTCTTCGGTGTATTCGACATCTTTTTCATGGTCCTTCACGGTGACATGAAACATGCCCTCGTGCTCGTCGTAATGCACGTGGCGAACCGGGGAGCTGAAGCGTATCCACTGCTTTACACCCGATTTCTTCACCCGACCTTCGATGTAGTCGAACAACACCGCGCGCGGCGGATAAGAGGCAATCGGCTTACCGAAATGCTCCTCGAAAGAGTAGTCGGCGAATTCCAGTCCTTCCTTGGGGCCGTTCGACCAGAGGTAGCGATACATGCTGCCGTGTACCGGCTCGCCGTATTCGTCGAGGCCGGTGCGCCAGCTGTAATTCCACAGACCGCCCCAGTTGTCCTGTTTT
>CAXBMV010000572.1:0-2691 GCA_963976575.1 uncultured Gammaproteobacteria bacterium
GGCAATGGACAGGCATCTGGTAAGCGCGTTCGCACCTTATTCTCACGATGGCGCATATACCCCTAGCGTTGTTCCGGTACCGGCGGCTATCTGGTTGTTCGGCACCGCGCTGATTGGCTTTATCGGAATATCGAGAAGAACCAAAGTATAATAACAAGACCTACCTGCGTATTAGAAAACACGGCTCCGGCCGTGTTTTTTATTGGCTGTCATTTAATCCTTTAACTGCGATAACACCTTTCTTAGCTCTTCTTTCCAGGCCACCGGCCGTATCGAAAAACTGCTTGTTAGCTTCGAACAATTCATCATCGAATTCTGCGGGCGCTTAGCCGGGGTCGGGTAGTCGCTGGTACTGATAGGCTTCAGTGTCAATTCATCGAAACCTTCAGCCTGCTCGAATATGCATCGGGCAAATTCGAACCAGGTGGTTTCGGGCTGGTTGCAATAGTGGTAGGTCCCCCAGATCACAATCTCACCCTGTAGGTAACGATCAGCAATGCGCAGCAATACATCGGCAATGCTGGCCGCCGAGGTCGGACAGCCCTTCTGGTCACTCACAATGCCAAGCTGATCGCGCTCCTTGCCGAGGCGCAACATGGTCTTGACGAAGTTATTGCCCTGGGCAGAAAACACCCAACTGGTGCGCAGGATGATGTGTGCTTCCAGCGTTTCGCGCAGCACTGACTCTCCGGCTGCTTTACTGGCACCGTACACACCTAGCGGGTCTATCGCATCGTCCTCGCTGTAAGCAGTTTGCTTGTCGCCATTGAAGACGTAATCGGTAGAGATGTGTAGCAGCGGGATATCGGCGGCTTTGCAAGCCCTGGCCAGATATCCAACCGCGTCGCGGTTGAGCGCGTAGGCGGCGTCGCTGTCCTGTTCGGCCTTGTCTACGGCTGTATAGGCGGCGGCATTGATGACGATTGCTGGTTGGTGTATAGCAAAGGCCTGAGTAACGGCATCGGCATGGGTAATGTCGAGCTCGGCACGGGTCAAGGCGATTATTCGATGCGAGGATGTCGCCCTGGCAAGTTCGCCACCCACCTGCCCTCCCGCACCGACTACCATAATCGAAGCTGGCATCTAATCGAAATGCTCGACATCGGCAAATGCGGCACCATTTTGATCTTTGCCCGAGAGCTGAATATCCAGCCCCGCGATGGGCCAGTCGATAGCGAGTTGGCTGTCGTCCCAACGGATGGTACGTTCGTACTCGGGCGCATAATAATCGGTGGTCTTGTAGAGAAATTCCGCCGTCTGTGAGAGCACCAGAAAGCCGTGGGCGAAACCCGGAGGCACCCACAGCTGCAGGTTGTTTTCCGCAGAGAGGATTTCTCCCACCCATTGGCCGAAACTGGGCGACGATCGCCTCGCATCGACGACCACATCGAATACTTCCCCCTGGCTGACTCGAACCAGTTTGCCCTGGGCTTGCTGGATCTGGTAATGCAGCCCGCGCAGCACACCGCGTTGCGATTTCGAATGGTTATCCTGTACGAAGCTGGCGTCTATGCCGGTGAGCTCTCTAAAGCGCTTCTGGTTAAAGGATTCGAAGAAAAAGCCACGCTCATCACCGAACACTTTCGGTTTGAGCAGCTTCACATCGGGGATGGCGGTTTCTATCACTTTCATACTGAAGTCTCTGGCTCCCGAGCTCGAGTCTCGAGATAACATGTCTGAGGGTGGAAGCTCGGGCCTTTTAGGAATCTCACCTCAGAAGCCGGGATGACATCCATGATTGCATGGAACTTAAATGTGATGGCGTATAAGGATGACACCGGTGCTGCTAAAAAATACGTTCATCGATAATTTGCAGCAGGTATTCGCCGTATCCGCTTTTCTTCAACGGCTCGGCCAATGCTCTGAGCTCATCGGTGTTGATCCAGCCCTGACGCCAGGCGATTTCCTCGGGGCAGGATATCTTCAACCCTTGACGTTTTTCCAACGTCTCGATGAAGCTGGAAGCTTCCAACAGAGATTCGTGGGTGCCGGTGTCCAGCCATGCAGTGCCTCGGCCCATGTTGATTACGTTGAGCCGGCCCTGCTCCAGATATACTTTGTTGACGTCGGTAATTTCAAGCTCACCACGTGCCGATGGTTTGATCGATTTGGCAACCTCGACAATATCATTGTCGTAGAAATACAGTCCGGTTACCGCGTAACGCGATTTTGGCTTGAGTGGTTTTTCCTCGAGGCTGATGGCCTGCCCCTGCTCGTCGAATTCGACCACGCCGTAGCGTTCCGAGATCATGACCGAAAAATATATTGTCGCCCAGAACCAGCGCGCAGGCGTCACCATCGATGAACTCTTCACCGATGAGGAAAGCCTGGGCGAGTCCATCAGGGCTGGGTTGCACCGCGTAGCTGAGGTTAATACCCCATTTACTGCCGTCACCGAGCAATTGCTCGAAGCGCGGTGTATCCTGCGGTGTCGATATCAGCAGAATTTCGGTAATACCTGCGAGCATCAGCGTGCTCAGCGGGTAATACACCATCGGCTTGTCGTAAATCGGAATCAATTGCTTGGAAATGCTCAGCGTGATCGGATGCAATCGCGTGCCTGAGCCCCCGGCAAGGATGATGCCCTTCATGACTGCTCCACCGCGCTCAGCCCAAGGCGCTCACCCTGGTAACTGCCGTCGCGCACATTCGCACACCAGTCCTTATTGGCCAGATACCAGTCGATGGTTT
>CAXBMV010000573.1:0-2673 GCA_963976575.1 uncultured Gammaproteobacteria bacterium
TACCTTGCCACCGGTAATGGCAGCGGCGACAAGATAAGTGCCGGTTTCGATTCGATCGGGCAGAACCGTGTAGTCGCAACCGACTAAATTTTCTACGCCTTCTATGGTAATCATATCGGTGCCGGCGTTCTTCACATTGCCACCCATGGCATTGATGAAGTCGGCGAGATCCACCACTTCCGGTTCGCGTGCAGCATTCTCGAGGATGGTGACGCCGTCGGCCAGGGCTGCGGCCATCATCAGGTTTTCGGTGCCGGTCACCGTGACCTGATCCATGACGATACGGGCGCCTTTGAGACGCGCGCACTTGGCTTTGATATAACCCTGTTCTACGACGATATCCGCACCCATTGCTTCGAGGCCGCTGAGATGCATGTCCACCGGTCTTGCGCCTATCGCACAGCCACCCGGCAGCGACACCTCAGCTTCGCCGTATCGAGCCAGCAATGGACCAAGCACCAGAATCGAAGCACGCATGGTTTTTACCAGTTCATAGGGAGCGAAGGTGTTCTTCAGCGTCGTGGGATCGATCTCGATACTCATTTTTTCGCCGATGGTCAATTGCACACCCATACGTCCGAGCAATTCCATCGTCGTAGTGACATCGTGCAAATGCGGTACATTGCGGATCACCACCGCGCTGCTGGCGAGCAAGGTGCCTGCCAGTATCGGTAATACCGCGTTCTTCGACCCGGAAACACGGACTTCACCCGACAGGGGTACGCCACCTCTAATGATTAGCTTATTCATATATAAATGGGGATCCCGGTAACCCGGCGAAAACAAGGGCGGCCATTCTAACAGGAAAAATCGGAAAAACAGGAAAAGTTAATGGAATGCTGCACGGCAACATTACTGGCTGTCATTCCGCTCTTTCAGGGTTTTAATCAGTCCATCGACCCCGTCCTTTTTGATCGCACGGGAAAAGCTGGAGCGATAGTTGGTTACCAGACTGACTTCATCGACGCTGATATCGTATACCTTCCAGCCATCATTGCCGAGGCGCAGTGCATAGTTGATCGGAATCGGAAAGCCCCCGGCCTGCTTGATTTCTGTCCTGACGGTAACCTTGCCATCTGCGACGGCACCTTCCATCGGCAGAAATACAATTTCCTGGTCGTTGTATTCGAGCAGCGCAGCGGCATAGGTGCGCACCAGCAATGCCTTGAATTCATTTACTATGGCCGGCTTCTGCTGGGCGTTGACCTCATCCTTATGGCGTCCCAGAGCCAGCTCGGTCATGGTGTCGAAGTCAAAATGCGGCAATACCACTTCGTCGACCAACTTGAACAGGCTGGCAGGGTCGCTACGATAGCTTTGTGCATTGGCCTTGATTTCATCGATTACCCGGCTCGAGGTTTGCTTGATCAAATCCTCTGGCCCCGGCGCCGCCAGCAGCGGTAAGGAAACTGCCATCAGGATGAAGGCTAGTATTTTTTTCATTGAATCACTCCGCTCACGCTCTGCAACCTGGAAAGGCTGTTGTTGTAATCGTTCACCAGTTTTAAATACTCGGCGTATGCCAGCACGTATACCTGCATCGCGCTGATCACCTTATCGGCCTTTTCCAGCCCCGCCTCGAAATCGGAATAGGCGGCTATCATCCAGCGACGCGCAGCCTTGCTACTGTCGCGCATGGCTTGAATCGACCGATATTTAGCCTGCAGGGTGTAATACTGTTCGCGCACCTGGAAAGGAATACCCATACGCGCAAACGAAGCCTTGTGTACCAATGCATCGAGATCGGCCTGCGCCTGTGCCACGCGGGCTGGTTGTGCGCCCTGCTCCCATTGCCAGCGCATTCCCAGCACAGGTGATGCAGCAACATGGTTAAAGGGGTCATAAATATGCGGATTATCTAGCGTATCACGGCCCGGTGCATAGGCGAGAGATCCGGCCACCCCGGCGAAAACAATTGGATTGGCATTCGCACGGCTGGCTTCCACCAGCGCCCTGCGCGCCACCAGACCGGCCTCGACCTGCTTGAACTCGGCACGATTGGCTAGCGCCAGTTCAATCCATCCGTCGAGGCTGAGTTCGGGCAGGGGCAGTGGTGTGAGGCGGCTGTCGGCCAGTTCGATAACAGCTTCGCTGCGTCCTGTGAGCAGTCTCAGCCCCTCCATCGCGATCAACTCTATGCCCTGCGCCTCGGCGTGAAAACTGTCGATCAGGCCAAGTCCGGACTGCAGCGCATACAGGTCCGATTGGCTGACATCGCCATCACCTGTTTCCAGCCAGTCCTGCACCAGATCGGTCGCAGCCAGCAGACGCTTGCGCGTATCTTCCAGCAGGAATCGGCTATCCCTGGCGGTGAGGTAGCCGAAATAAGCCTTGACCACGTCGAGGCGAGTCTGGTCACGCTGTATCTCGACATCCTGTTGTTTTACCAGGATATTGTTCTCGGCAGCCTTTTCATAATTTTCCAGGCGCCCGAAGGTCATCAGTGGCTTGACGATGCTGAAGGTCATCCCTGCCCAGACAGACAGACCGTCTTCGAAATCATAAATGTCATCGCGGGGGCTACAGTTACTGCTACAGGATGTTTCACCACCCTCGTAAAAACCGCCGTCCACGCCGGTAGCCAACGCCAGGAAACTGTCTGCCGAATAGCGGAATCCTGCAGAGCCCTGGGCTTCCTGCAACAGCCCTCTTGCCTTGCGCACGAATGCCCTG
>CAXBMV010000574.1:0-2667 GCA_963976575.1 uncultured Gammaproteobacteria bacterium
GTGGACGAACCTCTGGTGTTCCGGTTGTCACGCCAGTGGCATTGCCGGGTAGCTATGTTCGGAAGGGATAACCGCTGAAAGCATCTAAGCGGGAAGCCCCTCCCAAGATCAGTTCTCACTTGAGCTTTAAGCTCTCTAAAGATCCGTCGAAGACTACGACGTTGATAGGCCAGGTGTGGAAGCGCAGTAATGCGTGCAGCTAACTGGTACTAATTGATCGTGAGGCTTGACCATATAACACCCAAACAACTTTTGTTGTGTGTTATGTCGCGTCAACTGATGCAACATTAACTTTATTACAGATTTCAAATTGGGGTGAATTCCGGGGACACAATACTTAATTCAAGTAGTTCCTGGTGTACGGGGAAGACAATCGCGAATTAAGTATTGTGTCCCCGCATTTCACCCAACCGAATTGCTTGGCAACAATAGCGCTCTGGACCCACCTGATCCCATCCCGAACTCAGAAGTGAAACGGAACTGCGCCGATGATAGTGTGGGGTCTCCCCATGTGAAAGTAGGTCATTGCCAGGCATTATTTTAAAAAACCCCGTACTGAATCAGTACGGGGTTTTTTTTTTGCTTCCGAGGAATGCTGGCCACTGAATGCTAGTGTGGCCCCAGGAAACAAGAAGGAGCGAGTTCACCGTGCCGTCGAACGGGCCTGGCAACAATAGAGCCCTGCACCCACCTGATCCCAGCGGAGTGCCGCACCACCCGAACTCAGAAGCGAAACGGAACTGGCGGGGTGCCGCCCACTGGATGATAGTGTGGTGTCCCGGAACGTCGTAACGCTCATTTGAAAGTAGGACAGGCCCAAATCGTTCGCTGCGCTCACGGGGCCGGCTCTTGCCAGGCATTATTTTAAGAAACCCCGTACTGAATCAGTGCGGTTTTTTTACCTTCCGGTCGAAGCTACCCACCGAGGTGCTTATCATCCGAATACAGAAGTGATATTCCACGGGATTGCCTTCCTATTGACCAGCCCAGTACTCGAGTTTCTTGCAATAGTGAATGGCGATGCCGCGAAACAGCATGGTGAAGCAACATAACACGATCAAGGCCGCGAACATGAGGTCTATCTTCAGGCGCCCGTTGGCCAGCAACATCAGGTAGCCCAGGCCTTTCGAGCCACCCACCCATTCCCCGATAATGGCACCGATGGGCGCGTAAACCGTAGCCAGCCGTATACCCGAACATAAGGCCGGTATCGCGGCCGGTATGCGTAGCTGTAACAGCGAATCAAAGGGGCTGGCCTGCATGTTATGCGCCAGATCAAGATAAGCCGGCGGCGTATTGCGCAAGCCATCATGAAAGGTCGATGCAATCGGAAAGTAAATTATCAGGATTGCCATTACCACCTTGGACAGCAGGCCGTAACCAAACCAGAGGGTTAGCACGGGCGCCAGGGCGAACACGGGCACGGCCTGGCTGAGTACAAGGACGGGCATGCAATAACGCGGTGACATCATCAGGTAGATAGCAGTGGCCATGCCCAGCAATGTGCCGAGAATCAGGCCGATGACGATTTCCAGCGCGGTGATCCAGGTATGCTCGGCAATGAGTGCCGCATTTTCGACCATAGCCTGGGCGACCAGTAACGGGCCTGGCAATATGTAGTGCGGTGCATCACTGAGCCAGACAATCACTTGCCATAACAGCAGCATGGCCGACAGCGAAGCGACAATATAGCGAAGACTGGAGCGTGTTTCAGGCATTCAATGCGGACAGTAGCTTGAGTTGGGCCTCGATGCAGGCGCTATCTTTCAACAATCTCAGCGGAGGACTGTTGGGTATCGCACAGGCAAGAAAACCCCTGTCTTTCATGACGTAGAGGTGATGAGCCAGTCGCAGGGCCTCGCCCGTGTCATGGGTCACCAGTATCACCGTCTTGTGCTGCAATACCTCGAAAGCCAGTTCCTGCATTTCTGCTCGCGTGCCCGCGTCCAGCGCCGAAAAGGGTTCGTCGAGCAAGATTATCGGCTTGTCTTCCATTAATGTCCGTGCCAGTGCCGTTCGTTGGCACATGCCACCGGAAAGCTGGTTAGGCTTCTTTTGCCTATGCGCGCTCAGTCCCATGCTTTCGATGATGGCGTCTGCGCGATCCAGTTCACGGGTTTCTCGCCTTAGACGTTGACCGAGTAATATATTCTGCTGGACATCGAGCCAGGGTAAAAGAAGACCGGATTGAGCCATATAGGCGGTTTTATTGCGGATGTCGCTCAAATCATTGGCACAGATGCTGCCGTTAAATTGGCCGTGGGTGGGCAGACCGGCCAGCAATCGAAGCAGAGTTGATTTTCCAATTCCGGATCGGCCGAGCAAACAGGTCCATTCTCCAGCGGTTATTGCAAGATCGACATTATCGAACAAGCACTGGCGGCCAGTGTGAAAACTGCCACTGATTCTAAGACTAATGTCGATTGAACTAATCGAGTTTTCCAAGCCGAAATGCCATGGACCAGAAACTGGCCTCCAGTCGTGTAGCAGTTTCGAAACGCTGACAAAGACCTGCCCACCGGGGACTCGATTGCGGAATTTCGCCCAGTCTGGAAAGGGCGACCTGTTCGACTAATTGCGCGACTGAAGTACACAATGAATCGTATTCCTCGCAATGGTAGGTATCGATCCATTCCCGATACAGCGCGCTAGTGTCATGGCAATCGG
>CAXBMV010000575.1:0-2664 GCA_963976575.1 uncultured Gammaproteobacteria bacterium
AGCCGACGCTGACCTGATCTATAGAAAAAGCCAATCCGTTTTCGCGTTTAAACTTGGCGACGATTGCTTCGCGCAGCGGGGTTATGCCGGCTACGGCCGTGTATCTGGTGTGGCCGGCGTGGATTGCGTCTATGGCTGCCTGGTTGATCCATTCGGGCGTGTCAAAATCCGGTTCGCCCTGGCTCAGCGTAATAATCGATTTACCTTCGGCGCGCAAAGTTTCCGCAAGTGTCGTCATTGCCTTGGTTTGCGATGGTTTCACCGAGGACAGTTTTCTTGAAAGAATGCTCATTCGTTTCTCTTTGTTTATGCGCAATCAGGTCCGAAGTATCCGGCCAACCCTGGCTTGCAGTATGCCTGTTTCAGGCTTGCTGCCGAGCCGCCTTGAGGCTTGAGAGTCACGTTTGCTTAAAACTGGGCCATCCGCTAGTATCGTGAGCCCAGTCGGGATTCTATACGATCAGCGGCTGACATAATAATTGACATTAGCAATTTATAAAAACAATCACGCGAGGGCACGACATGTTAAAAAATATGGGCCTGATCACTATGGGCGCAGCTTTACTAATTGGCTCGGCGATGCCGGCATACTCAGGTGAGTCGATGGTGCTTGAGCGCATCAAGGAACGCGGTTCAATCAATATGGGACACCGCGAATCTTCGGTACCCTTTTCCTACATCGGTAGCGATGGCAAGCCCCAGGGATATTCCGTCGATCTGTGCATGAAAATTGTCGAAGCAGTTAAAGTTGAACTCGAATTGCCCAATCTGGAAGTGAACCTGGTGCCGGTAACCTCGCAAACCCGTATCGCCTTGATGGCCAACGGCACTATCGATCTCGAATGCGGCTCAACCACCAATAATTTGACCCGCCAGAAGCAGGTCGATTATCTTTCCACCACCTTTATTACCGGTACCAAGATTGCGTCCAGAAAAGGATCCGGCATAAAAGAAATCGAAGATCTGGAAGGTAAAACAATCGCACTTTCTCTCGGTACCACCAACGAAAAAGCGATCAAGCGGGTTGCAGCAGCTAACGGTATCAACATCAAAACGCTGATGGTAAAAGATCATCCGCAGGGATGGCTGGCGGTTGAATCGGGTCGTGCCGATGCCTATGCCTCCGATGACGTGCTGCTCTACGGGCTCATTTCGAAGTCTAAGAATCCGGAGGAATTTCAGGTAACCGGTCGTTTCCTGAGTTTTGACCCCTACGGCATCATGGTTCCACAGAACGATTCGCTCTACCGTCGCATCGGTACTGTCACGCTTGCCGATTTGATGCGTTCCGGCGAAGCCAAGAGTATTTATGACAAGTGGTTTAATCCTGGACCCACCGGCATCAACATGCCGATGAGTGATACGCTGAAAACTGCGTTTGAAATTCAGGCGCTGCCGCACTAGCTGGTAATTCCCTTTCAATGCATTGGGTCGAACTTGAGTTTGTTCGACCCAATGCCATTGCTTAAGCCGGGACAGGAATGAATTATAACTGGGACTGGGGAGTACTTTTCCGCGAGCCATATTTCGATTGGCTGGTTTCGGGATTTATGTGGACGATTTCCGTTTCTATGGCGGCCTGGATTCTGGCCTTCTCTATCGGATCTATAGTCGGAATCGCGCGCACCACCGACAGCAAGCTTTTACGCACCATAGGCAGCTGCTATGTAGAAACCTTTCGCAATATTCCACTTCTGGTGCAAATGTTTCTCTGGTATTTCGTATTCCCCGAGCTGTTGCCGCATGACGCCGGCATGTGGGTTAAGCGCGAAATGCCCATGCCTCAATTTACTACGGCGGTGGTTTGTCTCGGACTATACACCGCGTCGCGTGTTGCCGAACAGGTTCGCGCCGGTATCGAGGCCATAGGTCAGGGACAACGCAACGCGGGCCTGGCAATGGGCCTGACACCTGCTCAGGTTTATCGTTATGTTTTACTGCCGGTCAGTTTTCGAATTATCGTTCCCCCGCTGACCAGTGAATTTCTCACCATATTCAAAAACTCCTCGCTGGCACTCACCATTGGCGTACTCGAAACCACCGCCCAGGCGCGTCAGATTGAGGAATATACCTTTCAGGGCTTTGAGGCTTTCACGGCGGCCACCCTGTTATATATCGTGGTGACCTCGACCGTGATGCTGCTGATGAAATCGATCGAAGGCCGGGTGCGTATCCCGGGCATGATTTCGCTGGGAGCCAAATAACATGTTTGAAGAATTCGACACCGGCGTCATATTCACCAATGTGCATTTCCTCATCGAGGGCATGCAGACAACTCTGATACTGACCGTGATCGCGATCGGCGGAGGCCTGGTGCTGGGAACACTGCTTGCGCTGGCCCGCCTGGCGCCTTTCAAACCCCTGTCATTTATCGCCGGCACCTATGTTAACTTTTTTCGCTCAATGCCGTTGATCCTGGTTATCTTCTGGTTTTATTTTCTGGTGCCGCATATCGTCGGTCGCCCGGTCGGCGGATTTTATTCTGTACTGGTAGCCTTCGTCATGTTCGAGGCGGCCTATTATTGCGAGATTATGCGCGCCGGTATTCAAAGCGTTCGCAAAGACCAGATATTCGCGGGTCAGGCGCTGGGACTTACCTACGCACAGAACATGCGTTATGTAGTGTTGCCCCAGGCCTTCAGAAATATGGTGCCCATTCTAATG
>CAXBMV010000576.1:0-2658 GCA_963976575.1 uncultured Gammaproteobacteria bacterium
AGACCTTCGCTGCGGTAGCCCAGTTCGACATACTCGGCGCGTAAATCCTGTGCCAGGCAGGCAATGCCTGTGACCGGATTTCCGATTTCATGGGCCACCCCTGTCGCTAACTGTCCAATGGATGCGAGTCGTTCGTTATGCGTCAGTTTCTGCTCCAGAGCGTAGCGTTCGCTATAGTCCTCAATCAGGATGGCGATGCCACTACTAAGTTCCTGTTGCCGTGTGACCACCGCCTTGTACAGATTGAGTACGCGAACCTGGTTATCTATTTTCACTTTCAGTTTGTTGATTTCAAACTCTTCGCTGGCGATAAAGTTCGCCAACAGGAATTGCCATGGCTTTCCCAGCTGATCAATGCTACTGCCTATCACCTTGCGCTGATCAATATCGGTAAGTTTTGCCATGGCCTTGTTCCAGCTGACAATTTTGCCATTGTCGTCTACTGAAACCACGCCTAGTGGCAAGTCCTGCAAGACCTGAAAATGGAATCGTCTCAGTGCGTTCAATTCACTGGAAACACCCTGCAACTGGCTGCGTGATTTTTCCTGGCTATCTCCAACAAACTGTATGGTATCGGCGAGGGCAGATTTGGTGGCGCCGTCGATTTGCAAATGCTCATTCACGATCATACGCGACAGTACCGGGCCGACCAGCCCGGACAGGTTACGTTTGATTTGCGCTCTTAGTCGGCTCAAATCCTGCTGGTTGATTTCACCTGGAACCATGCCGAGATCGGCGATCGCACGGTTGACTTCGGCGTGGGCGATCTCGTGTCCGACTATGGTGCTCAGTTGTTCTTCGAACTCCTTGATTGATGCTGCGCGAACTTCTCCGTGGGGAATAACAAAACTCTCTCTTGAGCAGGCCTGGGCTACATCGCGTTCTTCCTGCGATTGCCGGCTGAGCAGCGAGACTATAACGAAAACGAGGCTATTCAATAACAGCGACCAACTGGCGCTATCGGTAGTCGTCATCGCCAGGTCAGGAATATTGAAGTAAGGCGTGTGGATAATGCCGGCCCTTTCGATCAGCGGAATAAATAATGTAAAACACCAGATGCTGCCGCCGACGATCAGCCCCGATATAAAACCCTTCTTGTTGGCTCGAGACCAGTACAGCAGGCCGACGACACCGGGCAGGCACTGCGCCACCGCAACAAAGGAAATCAGGCCCAGGCCCGCCAGGCCGGGGTTATGCTGCTGCACCAGGTAAAAGGTGTAGCCGATGGCGACGATGAACATGATGACAAAGCGTCTACCCCACAGCAGCCAGTCGTAAATATTGTTACCTCTGGATAGCCTGGGTGGGAAACTCGCGGGCAAAACGATATGGTTCATGAACATCGATGCCAGTGCCAGTGTGGTGACTATAATCATCGCACTGGCCGCAGACAGCCCGCCGAGAAAAGTCAGTATCGGTAGCAGCGAGGAGCCACTTTCGAGGGTAATGCCGAGGACGTAAAAGTCAGCGGGAATGTCGAGATTCATGGATTGCCCTGCCCAGAGAATTGGTGGTATCGACAGGTTTAACAGCAACAGAAATAGCGGAAAGGCCCAGCTCGCGGTTTCTATGTTTTTGGATCGGATATTTTCGACAAATATCATGTGGAATTGTCGTGGTAGCAGAAAAGCTGCGGCAAAAGATAGCAATAGCAGGGTAGTCCAGGGACCTTCCTGTACCGGTTTGAATAATGCCGCGTTGGCCTCCGGGTTATCGGTGAGGTACTGGTTGAGTTCGGCGAATCCTCCGAATACACCGAATATCGCAAACAGGCCGACGGCCATCAGGGTAAGCAGCTTAACCAGTGATTCGAAGGCGATGGCGACGACCAGTCCGCGGTGTTTCTCCCGCACCGAAAAATGACGTGTGCCGAACAGTATCGAAAAAAGTCCGACGGTGATGCAGAACATCAACGCGATTAACGACTGCTCGGTTTCACTGGTCATGATTTGCAGGGTATTGGTAACCGCCTGTATCTGTAACGAGATATAGGGCAGGGTGCCGGTGATAATCAGCAGGGTAACCAGTATGCCTGCGAACTGACTGTGATAACGAAATGCAAACAGGTCGGCCAACGAGGCAAGCCGGTAGGTTTCGGTTATCTTCAGTATCGGTCGCAGCAGTATCGGTGAGGCAAGAAATGCGAGGGTGCTGCCGAGGTAAATGGTGAGAAAGTTATAGCCTTCCTTTTCGGCGAAACCTACGCTGCCGTAAAAACTCCAGGAGGTTGCATAGACCCCGATGGAGAGAGTATAAACCAGCGGATGTCGAGCCCAGGATTCGGGAATCCAGCCGCGATCGGTTGCGGTTGCAATAACGAATAACAGGCCCAGGTACAAAACCCCGGCGAGGAATAGCTGCCAGAGCTCAAACTGCATGTTTCGCCAGTAGGCGGCTTAGCCAGTAGGCCACCAATATGATTCCCGACCACACCAGATAAGGCAGATACCAGGGGTTTTCCGGCGAACTCCACAGGCCACGGACAGGGGGCAGCAATACCAGTACTGCCAGCAGGAGTACGACGATGGTGATTTCGGTGGGGCGTGATTCCGAAGGAAGCAGCGACATGGTGTTACCCCCGGTGACTATAATTCCGCCAAAGTGTTACTTAACGTGACGATGAGGTCAACCGCTTTGCGCATACTGCAAAATATCGAT
>CAXBMV010000577.1:0-2657 GCA_963976575.1 uncultured Gammaproteobacteria bacterium
GATTGCGCACCCGAAGATCTTGAGTACATGCCCAATATTCTGTTACGCGGTCTGGAAGAACTTCCGGTAATTTTCGAAAGATAGCCTGGCAGACCGACGTGGTGGCGCAACAATAGCCGCTCAATTGGTGCGTAGCGCGCACGAAAAAAGCCCGCTTGTGCGGGCTTTTTCATGCCTGATACCAATTACTTCACATTCAGATAGCGGTCAGTCAGCTTGTCGATAGACCATGAATCAGGTTTTTGGCTGGGCGGGTACTCGTTGAATGTGGACAGGAACTGCGACATTACCGCTACCCCCCTGTAACCTTGTGGCGCTTTATCGATTAGCCAGTCCCAATAGGTATTGGAATTATGATCAGCCCGCTCGAAAGGGTCCCGACGCAGGTGGAAGATCTTGAACATGCGCAGCGTGACAAAGGGTTCTGCCCACAACGCCATTGTTTTTGCCCGGTTCTCGGCAAAAACCAGCTTCCAGTCACCTACCCTGATACCCACCGGCATACCGCTGTCTTCCAAATAGATATACTCACGACGTGGCGCTTTCTCAACATCACCGGTCAGGTAGGGTAAGAAGTTGTATCCATCCAGGTGGAGTTTTGAGTTCTTGCTGCCAATCTTTCTGCCTTTGAGCAGATCCTGCTTCAGGCTGGTATCGCCCGCCATCGCGGCAAACGTGGGCATCCAGTCGAGATGCGCCATGACCTCATTGGAGATTTGTCCCGGCTCGATCTTCGCCGGCCAGCGCACCATGGCGGGCACTCGGTAAGCGCCCTCCCAATTGGTGTTCTTCTCACTGCGAAAGGGTGTTACTCCGGAATCCGGCCAGGTGTTAAAGTGCACACCGTTGTCGGTGGAATAGAACACTAACGTGTTATCTGCGATCTTTAGTTGGTCCAGCTGATCGAGCATCTGGCCGACCAGCTTATCGTGAGCCACCATGACATCATTATAAAAGCCCTGGCCGGAGAGCCCGACATTCTTGGCGGCGATATGCGTACGGAAGTGCATGCCTGTCGTGTTAAGCCACACGAAAAAAGGTTTGTCAGCCTTGACGGCCTTGTCGATAAATTTCTTCGCGCCCGCTACGAATTCCTCGTCGGCTGTTTCCATTCGCTTGCGTGTCAGCGCGCCAGTATCCTCGATGCGGCCATCTGCATAGAGTGGATCACACCACGAGGGCCAAACATTTTTCGAAACCCCGGGTCGGTTGGGTAATCGGGGTCCTCAGGCTCTTCTTCCGCATTTAGGTGATAAAGATTGCCGAAGAACTCATCGAAGCCATGGTTGGTGGGCAGGAAGATGTCCTGGTCACCCAGATGGTTCTTGCCGAACTGACCCGTCATATAACCCTGTGTTTTGAGCACTTCAGCGATCGTAATATCCCGGTCGAGCAGGCCAAGTTCGGAACCGGGCAGACCTACCTTGGTTAACCCGGTGCGCAATCCCGATTGGCCGGTGATAAAGGTCGACCGCCCGGCGGTGCAACTCTGATCGCCGTAATAGTCGGTAAAGCGAATTCCCTCGTCGGCAATGCGATCAATATTAGGCGTGTGATAGCCCATAATACCGTCACTGTAGGCGCTGATATTGGTGATACCAATATCGTCTCCCCAGATCACCAGGATATTCGGTTTGTCAGCGGCTTGGGCTGCCAGGGTAATGCCAGCAGTTAGAATCAGTAGCATTGCCGCGCGTGCAGATTGATGGGTCATGGTATCTCCGTTATTGAAAGTATTGCTAGCTTCCTGGCTGGTGAAGCTGCTCATGCCTCTATTAAATCGAGACATTGTGCTGAGACAGTATGGTACAGATACAACAGGATTCAAAAATTTCTGAAAACTAACCGTGCTTGCGCTAATCGAACAGCGCCCGCTTTCACCCCGAGCTATGGCCCTGCTGCTCCCAACCCATGCAAAACTACAACGCCCGTATACGAATATTGCGGAACCAGACCTTGTCCCAGTGGTCCTGTAAACCAATGTGCCCCTTAAACAAACTACCGTAGGCCGGACGACCAGCGAACTTACTGTTGAGATAGAGCGTACGCCACGCGTCACTACCCTGCTCAAAGCTCACTGTTTTGCGACCATTCAACCAAAATTCAACGTGGGAGCCGTGGGCGATTATATGCACATGATTCCAGTCGCCAACGGGTGCACTGGTGTCGTGGTCCGGGGCGATCATATCGTAATAGGCGCCGGCTCTATGGCTGGGGGATTCATCCCCGCGAATAAATATTCCACTGTTACCGGAATCACTGATGCGCCAGTCTAGTTTTAGCTCAAAGTCTGCGAATTGGCCGCGCGTAATGAGATCACCACCCATCCCTACCCGTGTCAGGCAGCCCTGTTCCACCGCCCATCCAGAATTGACGTCCTCTTCCTGGTAACTGCGCCATTGCGATAGGGTGGAGCCATCGAATAACAGGCGCCAGCCGGCCGCCTGTTCCTGCTGCGTCAGCGCATTCACACATTCACCCGGGGCGATCATTTCTTCGCTGCAGCCAGCCAGCAATAGAGCCGCCATTAGAGCCGTGAATTGCGTGGCATGTCGTTTAAAAGCAGTCATCTCTCACCCCATCAAAATTTCCTGACAATCAATTTTTACAATCTAAGCATCGCGTTAGATTGGCATTTTCTTGATTATTCTCACAAT
>CAXBMV010000578.1:0-2651 GCA_963976575.1 uncultured Gammaproteobacteria bacterium
ATGCTAATATCATGCTGCAAAAACCAGTCGTATAAATCTCCGATGCCGCAGCCGACGTCGAGTACTGAATCGCCAGCAGCAATCCCAATTTCGGCAAGGATTTTAAATCGCAAATGCTGTGATTCCCGGCTTCCCCAGTTCAATGCTCTGTAATCATTTCCGTGCTCTTCCAGCAGGGCTGTATACAAGCTAATATTTCTTTCGTTATCCTGCTTTACATCATTCATTGGATACCTGATCGCTACCCGAATCGGGTTTGCATATTCAGTGAAACTTTACTCTCGTCTGAAAGTGTAAAATTGGTCACTTTGATAATTCCTGGGTTGCATACCACTTCAATGCTTGCTTCCGAAATACTGGCAACACTGCCTGCCTGCATATCTGCTTTGCTTTCCCTCACATTCTCATCTACCTTCCAGATGTAAACCCGCCCACCCTCGATATCGGTAAATGCACCCGGGTAAGGCGAGGCCAGCGCGCGCACAAAATCTCTCACCCGAACAGCCGGTTGTTGCCAGTCGACTTTCCCATCTTCCGGTTTCCTCCCGGGGTACAGAGTAGCCAATGAGTGATTCTGTTGATGCGCTACAAGGTTTCCTGAAACAAAAGCGCGAATCACATCCCTGCTAAGCGACTGATATAGAGGCATCAACTTGTCCAGTGCGTCACCGACATCTTCATTTTTTGCCAGTTTAAATGACCGCTGTGCAACAATATCCCCATCATCCACTCCGCCAGCGATGAAGTGGGCACTTAGTCCAATTTCTTCCTCGCCATTGATAATCGCCCAGTTTACCGGTGCCCGCCCTCGATATTTCGGTAACAGGCTTGGATGCAGATTGAGGCCGCCCAGCCTGGCTCTGCCCAGTATGACCTCTGGTAACAGGTAACGATAATCGGTTACCCAGATCAATTCCACCTCCAGAGAATGCAAAAATGTTTGCACAGCTTCCTCATTGGGACGCCCTCTGATCGCCGGAATTCCACTGCGACAGGCGAAATCATAAACCGACTGGTAACGTTGCCCATCCTCAGGATCCGGGGGATGCGCTACCACGCCAACCACATCAACCTCTGCTGCCAGGGCCTTTAGCGCCTCGACACCGACGCTATGATTGCCAAAAAATACCACTTTCATTCCAGTTTTTCCGCGATCAGCATCCACTCGGCATGAATATTCTCATTGCTGCTTAACAAGTCTTTCCATTCCCTGCGCTGAAACTGATGTAACTTCCAACCCTTCGCAAAAAACTCATTAATGTCGCCAGGTGTCGAAAAATAGACTTGTCCGACGTCGAGCAAACTACCACGGGACATAGCAACCCGGGTGCCGTCTTCTCCGGCAATGGCGTCTTCACTACTGCTATGACCCTCGGCATAGGCATTGAAGTGGAAGAAGCCTCCAGTTTTCATCACCCGCCGTACTTCACCGATCGCCTTGATATGCTCCGACCTGCCAACATGTGTAATCGCGGCTCTATCTATCACCAGATCAAAATGATTTGACTCGAAGGGTAACCGGGTAAAATCCCCCTGGCGCAAATCTGCCTGCAAACCCTCCTGCCTGAATCGCTCCCGAGCCTTGCTGACCGCGCTATAGCTACCCTCGATACCACTGACAGAAATACCCTCTCTGGCGGCAAACCATAAATTACTACCACTACCGAAGCCAACTTCAAGTATGCGTAGCGATTCCCTGTCGCCACAGATGGGGGCATAGCGATACACGAAACTGACGACACTATCCCATGGATAGCGTTGATCAAACCCTTCGGCGTATTTTCGTTCCCAGACAGGATCAATCATTGCATTACTGTTTCAGCAAACTAGCCTGCCTCAACGACCAGGCGGGTGTAGGTTTCTTTTAAAACATCGGTCATGAAAAAAGCTTTTTCAGAGGCCTTGCCGAGAAAGTCAATATTCTTAAAATGATCGTGGTAAGCATTACTTTGCACCCTCGACTGAGCCACATACTCCAGGTCCAGAATTGGAAAACCATTGACAACATTTCGTTGGCTCTTAAGCAGACACTTGCAGCCACTGGCCAGCAATCCCATGGTTTTCAGCTCGGCGAGAATTTCATTCTCGCTGACCGGCTCATCAGATAGTACCTCCACGGTACAATGAGAATTACCATGAACCAATCCGGAGAGGTTTTGATAAAGCGTAATGCGACCGGATTTCATGGCAAGGTCGTAAACATTGATAAACGTCGTATCTGATTGCAAAGGCGCATCAAAGGCAAAATCGAACAAGGAGGTTTTTCGGAACTCGGGTTTTTTCACCTTTACGCCGAGCGGGGCATACAAGGCCAGCAATGCAACCGGAATGGTCCAAATCAGGCGATCTACCTTGAGCAATTCATCTCCTATAGTCACTTCCCTGACATGTCCGTCTTCGTGAGAAATAGTTTTTATCTGATTACCAAGTAGCAAGCGAACATTGTCGCCATCAAGCTTGGCCAGCATTTGATCCACGAAAGCACCAACGCCTCCTTTTCTGGGGTAATACTTTTGCACACCATCTTTTCTGACATGGTGCCCCAGAATGGCGTAGTACTTGTCTATGCTCCCCAGAATGTCAGTAGTTTCCTGGTCGAAAGCGAGTAACCGCGACATATCAAAGAAATATCCGATCGAGGGTGTCAACCG
>CAXBMV010000579.1:0-2648 GCA_963976575.1 uncultured Gammaproteobacteria bacterium
CCTGCGCCAGTGCCTGTTTGGCTTCAGCCTCTGCCTGCTGTTTGGCCTGTGCAGCGGATGCCTGCGCTGCCGCCTGTTTCTGTGCTTCCAGTTCTGCTTTCTGCCTGGCCAGCGCCTCGCTTTGTTGTTGTTGCGCTTCGCGTTGTTGCTGTTCGGTTGCCTTCGCAGTCTGCGCCTGCTGTTGCATCTGTTGCTGTTGCAGCTTGGCCACTACCATTTGATTCTGTTGTTCTAGCTGCGCCTGCTGCTGGGATAAATCTTTTACGCGCGCCATCTCGGCCGCGATAATCGCCTGCGTGGTGGATTCGAGTTGCGCTTCCTGGGCGGTTACGATTTGCTCGAATTCCTGTTTAGCCGAGGAAATTTCTGATTCGGCTTTTTGTTGCAGTTCCGCTACTTTCGATTCCACATCCTTTTGCTTTTCTGCGGCGAGTTCGCTCTTTTGCTTCTCTACTTCTTCCTCGTGTTCGCGTTCGAACTTGGCCACCAGCGTTTCGTATTCCAATGCAGCCTGAGTTTGTTGCTCGGCCAGCATTTTCGAAAATTCAGTCACCAGCTGTTTTGCCTTCTGCTCTCGTTCCGCCTGGATTTCTTCCAGTGACTTCACTGCATTTTGCGCCAGCATCTCGCGTCGCTCCTGTCTGGCCTGCTCGGCCGCGGCGACTTCCTCCTGAAGTTTTTTATAGTCGGCGGCAATCTTCTCGATGGTCTCCTGACTCTTTTCCTGCGAGGCAATGATTTCGTCACTGGAGTAAATCATGAACACGATCGCCAGCACGGCGAACAGATCGACCATAGGAATCAATGCTTCGATGGTTTTTGACTTATTCGTATCGGCTTTGCTAAAGAACATAGTCTGGGTTTCGCTTGTTTACGGAATCCGTAATTAATTAAGGTGAATCGCAAGACTAGTAATAATAGGTTAGATTTTGGAAAAACCATCGCAATGTGATACATGTCACAAAAGTTATCTGCCCCTGCTTTACCAGAAAACGAGTGAATTCCAACAAATGACCTATTAATCAACCATTTACCGGCATAACGACAAGTCTGCAAACAGGGCTATAAAACAGCATTCAGGTCAAAGTTTTCATCAGAATTCTGTTTTCGGGATATCAGCGATGATTCTGGTCTGACCCTTTTATATGTTTGCTTCTCTGGAGCAGGATTTTGCCCTGCTGAGTTCCATTGTGACTTTTCGGCTACCCCTGCGGTCTACCGGTTAAATCAATAAAAATAATCGAATAACCAATCTGTCTGCTCGTCGTGCGCGACAAAGCAGCGTCATGCTCCAGTTTGAGTCGGGCGTGGCCCTTTTACGTCGTTATCAACTGCGTCGGTCTATGGCACTAACCAGGAGAGATCAATGAAAATAGCACTGCTTTCACGCAATAAGAATCTGTATTCGTCACGCCGTATCATCGAAGCGGCAAAAAGCCGAGGCCATGAAGTCGTTGTAATCGACGTCTTGCGTGCCTATATGAATGTCGTCTCGCACAAGCCTTCTATCCACTACAAGGGCAAGGTGCTGGAAGACTTCGATACCGTTATTCCCCGCATTGGTGCCTCGGTAACTCATTACGGCCTCGCGGTATTGCGTCAGTTTGAAATGATGGGCGTTACTTCGCTAAATGAATCCGTCGCCATTGGGCGATCGCGCGATAAGTTGCGCTCTTTGCAATTGCTCTCGCGTAAGGGAATCGGTATGCCGTTGACCGGCTACGCCAGCAAGCCCGACGATATCAAGGACATGATCAAAATGGTTGGCGGTGCGCCATTGGTAATCAAGTTGTTGCAGGGCACCCAGGGCATAGGCGTGGTGCTCGCGGAAACGCAGAAGGCAGCAGAAAGCGTTATCGAAGGTTTTATGGGCGTCAAGGCCGATATCCTGGTACAGGAATTCATCAAGGAAGCGGGTGGCTCGGATATCCGTTGTTTCGTCATCGACGGCAAGGTGGTCGCGGCGATGAAACGTCAGGGCGCAGAGGGGGAGTTTCGCTCCAACCTGCATCGCGGCGGTACATCCACACTGATGAAGATTACCCCTGAAGAACGTTCCACCGCGGTTCGCGCGGCGGGCATCATGGGCCTCAACGTGGCCGGTGTCGATCTACTGCGCTCCAATCACGGTCCGGTGGTCATGGAAGTGAATTCCAGTCCTGGCCTGGAAGGGATCGAAGGTGCCACCGGCAAGGACATCGCCGGCATGATCATCACCAACCTGGAAAAACTGCAACCCGGTCAAACCAAAACTCGCGGCACAGGTTAGCTCGTCTGATCTGATAGCGACAGTGAGACAGGGGCGAAGAGATTGTAAAGCAATCTCTTCGCCCCTTTTTTTTGGCTAGACGCCCGAAAAATGAAATGTGCGCTAGCGTACCGACCCTGTTTAAGACAAGCATTAACCTTTTCCCTGTCATCGGCGACCCTGCAGTTATTCATTTATCGCAGGCCCGGATCCAGGCGACTAACGACTGTATCCAGATAATCGTCCGGTTATCGATTTTTGTATCAATACAATAAGTGGAAATAATCATGCTTGAAACAATTGCAATTATATTGCTGGTTCTCTGGGCACTGGGTCTGGTTTCATCCTACACCCTGGGTGGTTTCGTCCATGTATTGCTGGTTATCGCGGTAGTGGTAAT
>CAXBMV010000580.1:0-2642 GCA_963976575.1 uncultured Gammaproteobacteria bacterium
ATACCGATCAAACGGGTACCGAACTGCGCTTTTTGCCCAGCAGTGAAATCTTCACCGACAGAGAATTCCATTACGATATTCTGGCAAAACGCCTGCGTGAACTTTCTTTTCTGAATTCGGGTGTGCGTATTCATCTGTTTGACGAGCGTAGTAATAAGGAAGATCTCTTTGAATACGAGGGCGGCATACGAGCTTTCGTAGAACACCTGAATAAAAACAAGACTCCGATACACGAAAAAGTTATCGAAATAAAAGTCGAGTTGCAGCATGTAGAAGTTGAAGTGTCTATGCAATGGAATGACTCTTACCAGGAAAATATTTTTTGCTATACCAATAACATCCCGCAACGCGATGGTGGTACCCACCTGTCAGGTTTTCGTACCGCGCTAACGCGCACCTTGAACCAGTACATGGAAAGTAACCTCGGCAAGAAGGACAAGATTACTACAGCGGGTGACGATACACGCGAAGGCTTGACCGCAGTATTGTCGGTGAAAGTCCCGGATCCTAAGTTTTCTTCGCAGACCAAGGACAAGCTGGTGTCCAGCGAAATCAAAGGCATAGTCGAATCGGCAGTTGGCGAAGCACTGAAAGATTACCTCGAAGAAAATCCAGGCGATGCCAAGGCGATTACCGGAAAAATCATGGATGCGGCGAGGGCGCGTGAAGCGGCCCGCAAAGCGCGCGAAATGACACGACGCAAGGGAGCATTGGATATTGCTGGCCTGCCCGGTAAGCTAGCCGATTGCCAGGAAAAGGATCCATCGCTTTCTGAAATATACCTGGTGGAAGGGGACTCAGCTGGCGGTTCTGCCAAGCAGGGAAGAAACCGCAAAACCCAGGCCATACTGCCGCTGAAAGGCAAGATACTGAATGTAGAGAAAGCGCGTTTTGACAAGATGCTGCAATCAGCAGAAGTGGGCACTTTGATTACCGCTTTGGGCTGTGGTATCGGACGCGAAGAATTTGATATCAATAAATTACGTTATCACCACATCATAATCATGACCGATGCCGACGTCGATGGATCGCATATACGCACGCTGCTCTTAACGTTCTTTTACCGTCAAATGCGTGAGCTGGTCGAGCGAGGTCATATTTATATAGCTCAGCCGCCGCTCTACAAGGTGAAAAAAGGCAAGCAGGAGCGCTATGTCAAAGACGATAAGGAGCTGAATAATTACCTGCTGCAACTGGCCATCGAAGGCGCACGCCTGCAGCTAGCAGAAAATTTACCGGCGGTGTCTGATCTGGCGCTGGAGGACCTGGCGCGCCAATACATCACCATACTCGCTATTTTCGACCGACTGGGACGGCATATACCTGCAGAGATTTTGGTAGAGTTGATCGATTTACCCGCCATAGACGAGGCTGCATTACTCGATGAATCTGCGATGTTGGCCTGGGGCAAAAAGTTGGAGGATCGTCTCAACACCAAGGCCGATTCGTCCATGTCTTATATCGTGT
Organism: uncultured Gammaproteobacteria bacterium; assembly: GCA_963976575.1. Classification (GTDB taxonomy): domain Bacteria; phylum Pseudomonadota; class Gammaproteobacteria. Next base: position 1,468 of record CAXBMV010000580.1, read on the forward strand.
CAGTAGTGGCCGACGAGGATAGCAATCACTTTCGTCTTAAGATCGACAAGCGCATGCACGGCATTTCTTCGAGCAGTAAGCTAAGCAGTGATTTTTTCAGAAGTGCCGATTACCAACCGATCGCCCAGTTTGTCGAGAAGGTAGGCGATCTACTCGGCCCGGATTCGATCATCAGTCGTGGTGAACGACAGCAGCCGGTACAAAAATTCAGCGAAGCATACGACTGGTTGATGCGCGAAGCTCGCAAGGGTCTCAATATACAGCGCTACAAGGGTCTGGGTGAAATGAACCCCGACCAGCTCTGGGAAACCACCATGGATCCGGATAACCGTCGCCTGCTTAGCGTGCGCATTGAAGATGCCATTGCCGCAGATGAAGTGTTTACCACGCTAATGGGTGATCAGGTAGAGCCACGGCGTGAGTTTATTGAAAGAAATGCCCTCAACGTAAACAATCTTGATGTGTAAGCCATTGATTTAATTAAATTTAATACTATATAAGACGAAATACTGCTGATAAAAAGGAGCAGCGATGGATATTTCAACAATCATTCTCTGGGCTGTGTTGGTGATGCTGGCAATTTACGCGATCAGCATCTACAACCACCTTGTCCGCCTCAAGCACAATGTTTCCAAGGCATGGTCCAACATCGACGTGCTACTAAAGCAACGCCACGACGAAATCCCCAAGCTGGTAGAAACCTGCAAGCAATACATGAAATTTGAACAGGAAACTCTGGAGAAAGTTATGCAGGCGCGCTCGCAGGTAGCACAGGCCAGGCAAAATCAGGATGTGCCCGGTTTGGGTATGGCTGAAGGAGCATTGCGCATGGGACTGGGGCAATTGTTTGCGCTGGCCGAGGATTATCCTGATCTACGCGCCAACGAAAACTTCCAGCACTTGCAGGGACGAATCAGCACCCTGGAAAACAATATTGCCGATCGCCGCGAGTTTTATAATGAATCGGTCAACATCAACAATATCGGCATAGAGCAGTTTCCTGACCTGCTAGTCGCGCGATTGATTGGTTTTAACGCACGCGATCTGCTTGAATTCGATGCTGTCGAAATCGCCGACGTCAATGTAAAGCAGTTGTTCGCCGACTGATAGCCGGCAGCGGCCAGGGATGTTCTCCGCTATAGAGTCCACCATACAGTGGCTTCCAACGGCACAAT
>CAXBMV010000581.1:0-2641 GCA_963976575.1 uncultured Gammaproteobacteria bacterium
TGCCGTCGAAGGTCTGGATGCAGTCTTCATCGGTCCTTATGATCTCTCGGCGAGCATGAATCTTACTGGAGAAGTCGAACATCCCGAAGTTAAGGCCGCGATAGAGAAAGTCAGGCAGGCCTGCCAGTCGCGCAAGCTAGCGCTGGGTTATTTTGGTGTCAGCGTGGAAAGCGTGCAATCCAGCATTGCGCTTGGTTACCGCCTCATCTGCGCCGGTGTCGATGCCGCCTTTGTCACCCGCGGCGCCAGCGAAATCAGCCAGGGGTTGAAGCGCTGAAGTTTTTTAACTCCTGCCCTGCTTCATCCAGTTTGGCAGCAATCCTTTTCAAGTCCGGAGAACATCATGCCCGAAACAGTTAAAACCCTTTCCCTGGCCGAAGTTGCCGATCTGACTCGACGCGCGCTGTCCGGTTGCGGTGCGCAGGGACATCAGCTCGAACTCGCCGTGCAATCAGTGGTAGACGCCGAATGCGATGGAATACGCACAGTCGGGCTTGGCTATCTACCCCTGTACTGCGGGCACCTGCAGGTCGGCAAGTTGAACCGCAATGCGAATCCATCGCACCAGACGATCGCTCCCTCGGCGATTCGCGCCAACGCCGATAGCGGCTTCGCCCATGCCGCTTTCGCCGAGGCCGAGGACGATTTCTATGCGCTGGCGCAGCAACAGGGAATCGCAGCCCTGTCTATAGTGGACTCTTACTCTGCTGGCGTGGTTGGCTGGTTTGTGCAACGTATGGCTGCCGCGGGTTTGATCGGCCTGGGTTTCGCCAACTCGCCATCGGCGGTGGCACCCGCGCCCGGGGCCAGCGCTTTCTTCGGCACCAACCCGATGGCTTTCGCCATTCCACGTGCTGACAAGCCGGCCATCGTCGCCGATATGGCCACCAGCCAGGTGGCTCTGGTCACCATCAAGAAGGCCGCCGCTGAAGGTAGTCCGATTCCACTGGGCTGGGGTTACGACAAGCAGGGCCGGGATACCACCGATGCCAGCGCCGTCATCGACGGCGGTGCACTGGCCCCGGCGGGTGGCTACAAGGGCATGTTGCTGGGCTTACTGGTGGTCTTGCTGGCGGGCTTATTGAGTGGACCCAACTGTTCTTTCCAGGCGCCGGTATTCAAGAACAATAGCGGCGGCGAGCCAAAGGTGGGTCAGTTCTTTATCGCCATAGCACCGACCAGCTTTACCCCCGGTGGCGATGCCGCCTATACGCAAAGACTGGAAACCATGCTGGCCGCGCTGGCCGATGAACCGGGTGTGCGTCTGCCCGGTGGGCGTCGCCACGAATCCCGCAGCAAGGCAGAGCAGCAGGGCGTGGAAGTGCCGATGGAGTTAATCGCCAGGCTGGAAGCTTTTGCCGCTGGCGATGCTGCATAGTCGGCTACAGCAGAGACGCCTTTATTTCCTGTAAATACAAATCGAGTAGCTTCTTGTGTGTCGGTCCGGGTTTGCCGGCGCCAACATCGCGATCGTCGATTTTCACTACCGCCATCAGGTAGGCCGATGCGGCGGTGATAAAGGCCTCGTCGGCCTTCATCGCCTCTTCGAGTGTGAACTTGCGCTCCAGCAATTGCATCCCCTGTTGCTGGCATAGCGCTAGCACGGCGCGACGCGTCACTCCGGGGAGGATATCGTTGTTCAACGGACGCGTTAATATGCTATCGCCGCTGACGATAAAAAAACTGCTGCTGGCGCATTCGGTGACAAAACCATCGCGGTCCACCATCAACGCCTCGTCGGCACCGGCCTCGTGAGCCTGTCGCTTGGCCAGCACCTGCCCGAGCAGGTTAACCGTCTTGATGTCGCGACGCGCCCAGCGGATGTCATCGACACTGGCCAGTTTCAACCCACTGCCAGCCTGCTCCGCCTCGGCCGCGCTTTGCGGCTGGGTAAACATAAACAAATTGGGTTGCATGCCCTCGGGCCAGTCGAAGTCGCGCTCGGCGACCCCGCGCGTCAATTGCATGTAAACCAGGCCATTTTCGATTTCATTCACCGCGACCAGTTGCCTAAACGCCGCCAGGATTTCATCTTTCTGTAGCGGCGATTGCATAGACAGTTTTCCCAGCGACGTCTGGTAGCGCTGCATGTGGTGCTCGAAATCGACCAGCTTGCCTTGCATCACCCCGGCGACCTCGTAAATCGCATCACCGAAATTAACGGCGCGGTCAAAAATTGAAATTTTTGCTTCCTGTTCGGGCAGATAACTGCCATTTAAGTAGACGATTCGGCTCATATTTACGCTATCTGATCGTTCAAAAGGCTGGCTAGCATACCCGAGATTGGCACCATCACAAACGATTTAGCGGCTTGTGGAGGATCCACCGTGGCCGCCCTGCGCTGTATGCAATCCATAGAGCTGACGGCGATGCCATACGGCTACCAAAGCCTGGCCTGCAAATGTAAAGCTGTTGCGAAGCGTTCTACTCAAACCGTCTCGCCGCCAGCTAGCCGCGACGTGCAACACAGGCTATCATGCGCGCTGCAATCGGGAGAATGAAGCTATGCCCCAGACCAAACGCGAACAATTAGCCCTTAGATTCCGTGAGTTTCTCGCGGAAGAATGCGTGGTAGACCAGCCCAGTTCGCTGGCCGCCTACGAGTGTGACGGCTTGAGCGCCTATCGCCAGCAACCCTTGC
>CAXBMV010000582.1:0-2640 GCA_963976575.1 uncultured Gammaproteobacteria bacterium
GCGGTTGTTCGGTGGTGAACTGTACATTGCCATCGGCATCGTACCATTTATAAAAAACATCCTTGCCCTGCAAATCATCAGCTTGCTTTGCCGAAGTCATCGAGCTACCCAAATCAGGTAGCTCGGGCATGGAAAATTCGGGCATTGAGAATCCTGGCAGTTTCAAGTCAGAAAAATTGAGCATGGTTTTGCCATTTTCATCTTTGAGTAGAGTAAAGGGCAAGAGTAAACCTATGACCAGAATCGCCAGCATTAGTTTGACAAACAGCTTCATAATATCCTGATATCGCCTATTGATTGCTCACAAGTATAGCCGTTCAGGCGCGGATTTCCGTCATGCCGTTCATATAGGGAAGCAACGCTTCGGGAATGCGGATGCTGCCATCGGCCTGCTGATAATTTTCCATGATGGCAATCAGCGTACGCCCTACTGCGAGCCCCGAACCGTTCAGCGTATGCAGCAGTTCCGGTTTGCCAGTCTGCGGGTTACGCCAGCGCGCTTTCATACGCCTCGCCTGAAAATCACCCATATTGCTACAGGAAGAAATTTCACGGTAGGCGTCCTGCCCCGGTAACCAGACTTCGAGGTCGTAGGTTTTGCTCGAGGAAAAACCAAGATCGCCACCGCACAGAATCACTTTGCGATACGCCAGACCGAGTAACTGTAGTATTTTTTCGGCATGACCGGTTAATTCTTCCAGCGCCGCCATCGAGTCCTCTGCCCTGACCATCTGCACCAATTCGACTTTTTCAAATTGATGCTGGCGTATCATGCCGCGTGTGTCGCGGCCATAGGATCCGGCTTCGGATCGGAAACAAGGGGTATGGGCAACAAATTTTAACGGCAGTTGATCGGCCTCGACGATGCGATCCGCTACCAGGTTGGTTACCGGCACCTCGGCCGTGGGGATCAGGTAGAGATCGTGATTCTCGCTCTTGATATGGAACAGATCTTCCTTGAACTTGGGTAACTGGCCTGTACCGGTCAGGGTGGCGGCGTTGACCAGATAAGGCACGTAGGTTTCGCGATAACCGTGTTCGAGGATGTGTTGATTAATCATGAATTGAATCAGGGCACGTTGCAGTGTGACCAGGGCACCACTCATGGTGACAAACCTGGCACCTGAAAGCATTGCCGCTCGCTCAAAATCCATGCCCTGTAAAGCCTGGCCGAGGTCGATGTGATCGCGTAGCTCAAAGTCGAACTCCGGCTTCTCACCCCAGCTGAGAATTTCCAGGTTATCCTCTTCGCTATTACCGGCGGGTACCGAGTCATCGGGAATATTGGGAACACCCAGCAGTAGCTCGTCTAGTTGCTGCTGCAACCCGGCCAGTTCGGTTTCGTCCTGTTTGAGCTGGTCGCCCATCTTCGCCACTTCATCCAGCAAGGGCTGAATATCTTCGCCTCTGGACTTTGCCTGGCCTATGGCTTTGGAACGGCTATTGCGTTCATTCTGCAATTCCTGGGTAGATACTTGCAGCTTGCGTCGCTTTCCCTCCAGCAATGAAAAGCTGTCGCGGTCAAATTCAAAGCGTTTCACGCGCAGTTTTTCGATGACAGTATCGAGATCGTTTCTGAGTAATTTTGTATCTAGCATAATTAAATCATTTGTTTTGCGGCAAGCATTCCGGCCCAGGCACCGACTACACAGAAAACCACACTGAGTAGCATGTAACCCAGCGATTTAAGCAATGCACCGCTGTTCAACAGGTTAATCGAATCCATAGCAAAAGCTGAGAAGGTGGTAAACGAACCCAGAAATCCTACCAGCAGGCCAAATCGCAGCGCTTCGCTGAGCGCAAAACGCTCGACCAGCATTACCGAAAGAAAGCCCATCACCAGCGAGCCCAGTAGATTAACCGCCAGGGTCCCGTAGGGAAAGCCCATGCCGAGCCATTGGTAAGTCCCTGTGGACACCCAGTAACGCGATACGGCGCCCAGAGAGCCGCCCACTGCGATGGCAATGTAGATAGACATTTCAGCTTTGCTTGAAAATGCGATATTGTACCAGTCGTCAGGAAAGATGCACCCGCATCCTTGCGAAATATATCGCTGGCGCAACAGGTGGTGGCACAGTGTCCAGGTCTCAGGCGATCAAACAAACAGGACTCGAACTGGGATTCCAGAAGGTTGGATTTACCGATGTTAATCTCGATCCGCATCACAGGAATTACGCCGAATGGATAGCGCGCAATTATCACGGCGAAATGTCCTATATGGCGCGCAATGTCGACAAGCGTCTGCATCCACCGCAAATGGTCCCGCGCACCCTGTCGGTCATCTGTGTGCGACTGGATTATCTGGTTGAAGAGTCGATAAAACCCGAAGCATTGCTGGATCATCCCAGCCTGGCCTATGTATCGCGCTACGCGCTGGGGCGGGATTACCACAAGTTGATGCGCAAACGCCTGCAAAAATTTGCCGACAGGATATGCCAGGATTACGGCGAAATGGGTTATCGCGTGTTTACCGATAGTGCCCCGGTACTGGAGAAAGCCCTGGCCAGCAAGGCAGGTATCGGCTGGCAGGGAAAACATAGCAATATACTGCACCGCGACCATGGCTCCTGGTTCTTCCTTGGAGAAATTTACACAGACCTCGAACTGGAATACGACGAACCGGTTGATAACCATTGCGGC
>CAXBMV010000583.1:0-2634 GCA_963976575.1 uncultured Gammaproteobacteria bacterium
TGCAAGGGATCACCATAGGTAGTCAATCCGAGATGGAAGGATTTCGCGCCGGGTACGCCCAAATTATTAAATGGCCCGACCAATGGCGAAAATGGCGTATCCACCACCTGGGTTAGCACCGGGGGTGTAATCGGTGACGGTCCGAGCGGGCTGGCCGGATTACCGGTCGGCACCAGCACCAGCCGATCAGATACCATCAGATTGATCCCGCCGGCGAGCAAGCTGCCGGTCGCCTCTACCGGCATCAACGGTTGCGTAAAGGCACCACCACCGGCCAGCGCGAATTGCTGGGCCAGGATCGCCGGGTAGGAATTGACCTGGCCATGGCGATACAGCGCACTGTCTGCGTAGCCCGCGGTGAGCGAATCGCCGAGCGCGACAAAGGTGGAAAAATCGGCGTCGCCGCTGCTGATATTTCCGTTTACATTGGCAAATTCTGGTTCGCAAGCGGACAACAACAGCGAAGCCAGCACAACTGAAATGGGACCTGATATCAATTTATTCATCATATTCAACCTAATACTTGTAACTTAATCCGAAGCCAAACGAATACGCCGACGATTCATAGGCCCCAGCGAAGGGGACGGTTGTTCCACCCTCTTCGTAATAATCATAGGAATTGCTGACCTTATCGAAGACCAATAACAGTACGGAAAAGTCGAGCTCCATGTTCTTCGAATACTGGTAGCTGGCTCCCGCGGTATATCCGATCGAATCGTTGCGCGGGGTTTCCGGTGCGAAATAGCCATCCTGGACTGGAGATTCGTCGAAGTATAAGCCACCGCGCACTATCCACTGGTCGTTGTACTGGTGCTGCACGCCGAATCGATAAATGCTGGAATCCTTGTAATTGCGCGGGTTGACCGAGGTACCGGCGCCCGGGGCGTCGAAGATGACGGTCAAATTTTCATAGGTACTCCAGAATGTTCTATTGAAATCGAATGCCAGGATAGTCTTATTATCCAGCGCATAGGCCACGCCCAGGGTCAGTTCGGCCGGCAACGGCAGGTCAGCATCGAATTGTCCGTCGGGAAACAGTGCCGCCAATGCTGTCGGGATATTAGAAAAATCCGCTTTTTCATTGCGCGCCTCAACAGTCACCTCGGAGCGATAGCTGGCACCAAAGTTGAGCTGTTCGTTTATCTTCGTGAAGATGCCTATGTTGTAACCCAGGGCGGTTACGTCACTGGCCTCGATGGTGACATTGGAACGCTCGCCGCTGGCGTTGGCCAGCGATGTCGACAGGTTGCGGTTGAACTCTACCGAGCCGAGTACCAGTGTGGGGCCGAAGCCGACACTGGTGCTGTCATTGATCTGGTAGCCTATGGTCGGCTGGATATAAATCGCCTGCAACTCTATATAGTTAACCAGGTGTGAACCCTGCCAGTCTGTAGGCCATTCGACCTTGTTGCCATAAGGCGTATAAACACCCAGGCCCCAGCTCATTTCCTCGGAGATTTTTTGCGTCATATAGCCATTTATCGGCGTACCCAGCGGGTTATCAGTCTCGGCGCGGGCTCCTACATCGGGATTTTCGTAGATGGTCGAACCGGCCAGCAGGGTCAGGCCACCGGTAATATCGGTGTCGCTTTGCAGCTGCGTCATCGCCCCTGGATTGAAAAACACTACCTCGGAACTCTCGCTCAGAGCGACCCCGGTATGACCCATGGCGAGGGCTTTTTGCCCCTGCAGAGAAACCCGGTATCCTCCGGCGCTTGCCGTTCCAGCCAAGCACAGGCTCATTGCTGATATTAAAAGTCTATTCATCTTAGAAAAACAATCCCGCTTTAGTATGGGTTACGCCCTGACATTAAAGACGTAGAATTATCTCACTCGGGCTTCATCTTCTCTGGATTCTTGCCATTGCGAGTTTCAGGTTGTTGTTATTTTGTGTGATTAGTTTCAAAATAATACTCTTAAGTTTGGCAAATTCAAACAACATAATGACGCAATTCACTTATGTATCCGACAGTAAAATCGCCGGCAAAGGACTGTTTGCTGCGAGGCATATTCCCGGCGGCAGCGTCATCGGATGGTTGCAGGGTCGTCCCTGCCATGAGGATGGCAGCCACGTGTTATGGATAAACGACAAAGAGGCGATCCTGGTGGAATGCGATTTGAAATACATCAACCACGCCGACCAACCAAACGCCTGCTACTACGATGACCTGAGCGTGGTCGCATTACGCGATATCCTGCCGCAGGAGGAAATCACCCACGACTACAGTGGTTGCGCTGCGCAGGACTATTTTCGCTGAACAGATGCTATATACTAGCGGCTTTCCACGAATCACCAGCAGACAAGCAATGACTACAGCCGCAGCCGCAAAATTCAACATGATCGAGCAGCAAATCCGTCCCTGGGAGGTGCTCGACAGTCGTGTGCTCTCAACGCTGAACCTGATCGATCGCGCGGACTTCGTCGCGGACTGGCCTATGCCGATTGTCAAATCCCGCTGGGTGGTGGTGCGTCCATGCTGCCACCGACAATCGAGGGGCGCATGCTGCAATCGCTGTTGATCGAGGCTGACGACCATGTACTCGAAGTTGGCACCGGCTCCGGTTTCGTCAGCGCCTGCCTCGCCAGCCTCGCTGGCCAGGTACATAGCATCGACAGTGACGCGGCAATCATCG
>CAXBMV010000584.1:0-2633 GCA_963976575.1 uncultured Gammaproteobacteria bacterium
CTTGCCTTCCATCACCGGCTTGGCCGCGAGTGCACCAATATCGCCGAGCCCGAGCACCGCGGTTCCGTTGGTGATAACACCGATCATGTTGGCGCGCGCGGTGTACTTGCGTGCAGTCAGGGGATCCTTCTCAATCTCCAGACAGGGGTATGCCACGCCGGGGGAATAGGCTAGCGTCAGGTCGCGTTGCGAGGTTAAAGGCGTGGTCGCTTCGATGCGCAACTTGCCGGGCGTCGGTTTTTCGTGATATTCGAGAGCTTCCAGGCGATTTTCTTCTGACATGGCTTCAATCCGCTATAGGTTGCCGAATTATAACCACGATTAACCCCTGCCGCTTGGCTAAATCAGGATTTAATCTTGAAAACGAATGCGCTAGAATGCTGACCCGCTTAACGGAACCCGATGCATGCACGCTCGTAAACAATCTTCGCTACTACTGGATATTAACGGCATCGATTACGAAGTCGACGAGGAGGGCTTTCTGCAGCATATCGCCGACTGGACCCGCGAGGTCGCCGAAGGTATGGCAAGCAAAGATGGTATCGACCTTGAAGCGGAACACTGGCAAGTCATCAACTTCCTGCGTGATTATTATCTGGAGTACCACATAGCGCCGGCGATGCGTGTGCTCACCAAAACCATCGCCAAACGCCTCGGCCCCGAAAAGGGCAATACCAAATACCTGTACGACCTCTTCCCCTTCGGCCCGGCCAAGCAGGCCTGCCGCTACGCCGGGCTGCCCAAACCCACCGGCTGCGTTTAGGTTCCGGCTGTTCCCAGCCTTGCGCTCAATGCGGGTACGCAAGGACGTTCCAGCTAGTCAACAGGATTCAGAGCCTTGCTTCTGCCGGTCCAACGCATAGAGTCTGGCAGCGATATGACTGGCTTGTAATTAAAAACCAAATACGTCATCCCGGAAACGCCGCAGGCGTTATCCGGGATCTCCAAACGAATGTCGCGATGACCAGGCTTAACCTGTCATAGCGGGCCTTTTGGAGATCCCGGATAGCTGCTAGGCAGCTTCCGGGATGACGTACTTATTGTAGGTTTTATGCCTGTCGTATTGAGGCGCGATCCACATCCCCCTCTCCACGCCCTCGGCGCCCCTGCGCCTCCGCGTGAACCCCACGCTCATATTTGCCGGGCTGCCAATGCCCGAATGCGCGAGCCCGCTCTAAACAGACTCTTCGGACTTCTTTTGCTGCATGCGCCACAGGCTGGCATAGAGTCCATCAGCTGCAATCAGCGAGGCGTGGTCGCCCTGCTCCTGGATGCGCCCCTGATCGAGGACGATAATCTGGTCGGCATCGACTACCGTGGATAATCGATGCGCGATGACTAACGTGGTCTTGTCGTTCGAGATGCGCGACAGAGCTTCGAGTATGTTTTTCTCCGACTGGCTGTCGAGGCTTGAAGTGGCTTCGTCGAATACCAGTATCTCGGGATTTTTCAACAATACCCGCGCGATCGCGACGCGCTGTTTCTCACCACCGGAGAGCTTCAGTCCGCGTTCTCCGACGATGGTGTCGTACCCTTCCGGCAGCGCATCGATAAAGGCATCGATGTCGGCCAATGACGCCGCAGCCCTGACCTCGGCTATGCTGGCATCGGGTTTGGCATAACGAATGTTGTAGAGGATGCTGTCGTTGAACAGCACCGTATCCTGCGGCACTATGCCGATGCATTCGCGCAGACTTTGCTGGCTGACAGTAGCGATATCCTGACCGCTGATCAGTATCTGCCCCGCGCTGGTATCGTAGAATCGAAACAATAACCGCGCTATCGTCGATTTACCGGCCCCGGAAGGCCCAACAATGGCAAGTTTTTTGCCTTCTTCGAGCTTGAAACTGACATTCTTCAGAATGCGCCTATCCTCGCTATAGTGAAAACCGACAGCACGAAATTCGACGCTGGCCTGCTCGATACGCAGCGCACTGGCATTCTTGTGATCGATTATTTCCAGCGGTTTTTGCAGCAATTTGATGACCATATCCATGTCGGCCAGCGCATATTTCAGCGATCGATAAATGATGCCGAGGAATGACAGCGGCAGGAAAAGCTGCAGCATCATCGTATTGATCAACACCAGGTCACCCAGCGTCAGGCGGCCGTCGATGACACCCTGGGCAGCCAGCAGCATAATGCCGGTGACACCGATAGCGACAATCGCGGCCTGACCGAAATTGAGCGTCGACATGGTGTTCTGGCTTTTCACCGCGGCTTCTTCCCATTCACCCATGGTCTGGCTATAGCGATTGACTTCGAGGTCGTCATTATTGAAATATTTGACTGTCTCGTAGTTCATCAGGCTATCCATGGCGCGCCCATTGGCACTGGAATCGAGCGCATTCATTTCGTGGCGATAGTGCATACGCCACTCGGTCACCATCAAGGTGAAGAAGATATACAGCCCCACGGTGAAGAAAATGATGCCGGCGAAGAGGCTGTCGTACTGGCTGAAAAGTATCAACGCCACCAACAGGAATTCGGCCGCAGTGGGGACGATATTGAACACCAGATAATTCAGAATCGCGCTGATGCTCTGCGTGCCACGCTCCATGTCGCGCGAAATCGCGCCGGTGTTGCGCTCCAGGTGATAGCGCAGCGACAGCCGATGCAGGTGCGTCAATACC
>CAXBMV010000585.1:0-2632 GCA_963976575.1 uncultured Gammaproteobacteria bacterium
AAGCCTTCGCGCAGGCGTGGCTCGCCTCCCAGAGCGGTCAGGCCGCGGGAGACCAGTTCGCGCGCCATGGGTATCACTTCTACCGGCAATGGAAATGCGCCCAGCGTATGCACCAGCTTGCTGTCGTCTGCGATGCAGACAAACTGACGACTGGCAGCGGCGATGATTTTCTCGCGGGTGAGGGCACCGCCGCCGCCCTTGATCAGGTGCAGGCGATGATTGGATTCATCGGCACCGTCGACGTAAAGATCGAAATCGCCTGCCTCGTTCAGGTCGAGCACTTCGATACCGTGCCCGCGCAAGCGTTCGCTGGATGCCTCGGAACTGGATACGGTGGCGCGTATATCCGAGCCCATGTGCTGTGCCAGCAGGTCGATAAAATGGTTCACCGTCGAGCCGGTACCGACCCCGACAATCGTGCCGGCGCTGACGTATTCGAGTGCTGCCTCGGCCGCGATTCGTTTTTTATCTTCCGCTGTCATGGATTTACCTGTTGCTTCATTCGCGAGCAATTATGATAATCGCCAGCTGTCTGTGCAAGTGATTGCGCAGAATTGCCATTAATTCACCAAGAAGCAGGGTTATGCGACCAGCAAAATTTTTAGAAAAGGTATTAACTGCGAGGGTGTACGATGTTGCCCGCGAAACGCCGCTTGATCATATGAGCAGGATTTCGCGCCGCCTGGGAAACCGGGTCTGGCTAAAGCGCGAGGATTTGCAGCCGGTTTTTTCGTTCAAATGTCGCGGTGCTTTCAACAAGATTTACCGGGAATTGCAGAGCAATCCGGAATTGACCGGCGTGATCACTGCCTCGGCGGGCAACCATGCCCAGGGCGTGGCGCTGTCGGCGAAGAAACTGGGGATTGAGGCAACCATCGTGATGCCCACGACGACACCGGATATCAAGGTGTCGGCGGTCAAGGCCTACGGAGCCAAGGTATTGATCAAGGGCGATAACTTTGACGCGGCCAAGGATTTTTCGCTGGATCTGGCTAAAAAAGAGGGGCTGGCTTTTATCCATCCGTTCGACGATATAGACGTCATCGCAGGGCAGGGGACTATCGCTCACGAAATAATCCGTCAGCATCCCGACAAGATTGATGCAATCTTCATCCCGGTGGGTGGCGGTGGCCTTGCCTCCGGTATGGCTGGTTTCTTAAAAACGGTTAATCCCGATATCAAGATCATTGCTGTCGAGCCCGCCGACGCGGCCAGTTTTTATGAGGCGCGTAAGGCGGGTCGTCGTATCAAACTCAAGGAAGTCGGCACTTTTGCCGACGGGGTAGCGGTGAGACAGGTCGGCAAACTGACTTTTTCCATACTCAAGGATCTGGTAGACGACGCCATCACCGTAACTACAGATCAGATTTGTGCAGCCATCAAGGACACCTTCGAAGATACCCGTGCAATTTGTGAGCCCGCCGGTGCGGTATCGCTGGCCGGATTGAAAAAGTATGTCGAAAGCAAAGGGCTTAAGGGGAAAACTCTGGTCGCGCTGAATAGTGGCGCCAACATGAACTTCGACAGGCTGCGACATGTTTCCGAGCGATCCGAGCTCGGCGAAGATCGCGAAGCCCTGCTGGCTGTGCAAATCCCGGAGCGACCGGGCAGCTTCCGCCAGTTTTGCAAGCTCATCGGCAAGCGCTCGATTACCGAGTTTAATTATCGCTATGCCGATGCCCGCATCGCCCGTGTTTTTGCCGGAATACAGCTCACTCGTGGTGTTGCCGAAAAAGACAAGTTGATCAAAATGCTGAAGGCCAAAGATTATCCGGTGGTCGACATGACCGACAATGACCTGGCCATTTTGCACACACGTTATATGGTCGGGGGGCACCCTGGAGGTGATGTCACCAACGAGTTACTTTATCGCTTCCAGTTCCCTGAAAAGCCCGGCGCCTTATTAAATTTTTTAATGAAGATGGGTACGCGTTGGAATATTAGTTTGTTTCATTATCGAAATCACGGTTCCAATTTCGGGCGCATATTGATGGGCTTCCAGGTCGACAAGCCCGATTATCGTGCTTTTCGTGAATTCCTCGACGGACTCGATATCCCGCACTGGGATGAAACCGAAAACGCGGCCTACGAACTGTTTCTGAAGTAAAGCGTGGCCGCGCATGTCGCCGGCCCGATAATGTAACTTGTGAGTAAGAATCCTTAACTATAGGAAGCGCAAGGATTTATCCAGAAAGGATACCAACCACGGTGCCGTCGCAAATCTATCAACCTTGAACCGGAGGTTCAGGTGGGGTTATTGGTAACCCATCAGGCTTCCCGATTTCGCAGGCATGCACACCAGTGTTACACGAAAATCCCCGAGGGTGATAAATAGGCTCAAGGATTATGATGAATGCTAACGTACACCGCAGTCGGTATCGACCTACTATGGCCTCGTTTGGCAAGAAAGTAAAATTTAAAAATCTAATTTGACTTTAAATTTCTACCTGGCGGGTTTGTTCGAGAGCGCGCGAGATTTTATCTTCAAGATTTTTCAGCCGTGGTGGCAATACTTCACCCAGGCCCTTGTCGACATGGCTGGCATTGAGCAGGTCGTTGGCGATATTCAATGCGGTAATCACGGCGATGCGTTCGGACCCCATGATGGTGCCGCTGTCGCGCATTTCGCGCA
>CAXBMV010000586.1:0-2632 GCA_963976575.1 uncultured Gammaproteobacteria bacterium
TCGTCCAGCAGGCAGGATAATTTTTCGTCTTGATCGTTCATAGTTAACTCTATCTTCAAAATCGGCTGTTAATCAGGTTGTACTTAGTCACTCTAACAGGGGGCGAAGTTCCTTATCAATGGCATCCCGGGCGCGAAAAATTCGCGATCTTACCGTCCCGATAGGGCAATCCATCACTTCTGCTATTTCCTCGTAACTCAAACCGTCGATTTCGCGCAGGCTAATCGCCGATTTCAAATCATCGGGTAATTTCTCGATGACTGCAAAAATAGTTGTCTCAATTTCTGCGGTTAGCAGGGTATTTTCCGGGGTCGCATACTCCTTCAGACCGGATGCACCCTCGAAATGTTCCGCATCTTCTACATCGACGCTATAAGCTGGCGACTTGCGGGCTCGCGAGGCCAGGTGGTTTTTCGCCGTATTTGCGGCTATACGGTACAACCAGGTATAAAACTGGCTATCCCCCCGGAACTTGTTGATCGCCCGGTAAGCTTTGATGAAAGCATCCTGGGCAATATCCTGGCACTCAGAATGATCAGAAACAAAGCGCCCGACAAGGTTGATTACCTTGTGTTGATATTTTTGAGCCAGTATATCGAAGGCGGCAGTATCTCCAGCCTGCACGCGCTTCACCAACTCTGCATCGAGCAGATTCGTCCCCATCGATCACCCTGGTCTGTGTGTTGTAGTGGGAATAATTATTTCTTATTCGCCGTAATTGGTCATAAAGACAAATTATATTAAAAAAAGTTCTCTCGCCGCCGATTGTTTTGCGCATCGCGCTGGTTCACTATACTAGTCGACATTTACGGAGATCCTATCCTGTGAGCCACCATTACAAATACGACGTCGTCATCATCGGGGCCGGAGCGGCAGGTTTGTCTGCAGCCCTGCACTTACCGTCGTCGCTGTCGGTTGCAATCCTGGCCAAGTCGGGCAATGAACAGCAATCCAGCTATTTTGCCCAGGGAGGAATATCCGCCGTACTCGAGCCCGATGATAGCATCGATCAGCACACCAGCGACACGCTCGATGCAGGTGCCGGGCTTTGCAATGCCGAGGTAGTCAGAGCCACTGCGGCTGCCGGAAAAGACTGTATCGACTGGCTCTCCGGGCTGGGTATGCCGTTTACCAGGGATCGCCAGGAAATTAGCAGCAGTGGATTCCATTTGACCCGCGAGGGTGGTCACAGCAAACGCCGCGTCGTACATGCCGCCGATGCTACCGGCAAAGCCCTGCAGCAAACCCTGCAGGCGCATATACTCGAACACAACAATATCAAAATCTTCAATCAGCATGTCGCTATCGACCTGATCAGTAAAGACGGCCGTTGCCAGGGTTTATACACGCTTAACCTGCTCGATCAGCATGTTGATGTGTTTGCCGCACAAAAAGTCATTCTTGCCACTGGCGGTGCCAGTAAAGTCTATCTTTATACCAGCAACCCCGATGGATCCACCGGAGATGGCATTGCCATGGCCTGGCGCGCGGGTTGCCGTGTTGCCAACATGGAATTCATCCAGTTTCATCCGACCTGCCTCTACCACCCGGATGCCAAGTCTTTCCTGATAACCGAGGCTATTCGCGGCGAGGGCGGTAAATTGCTGCTTCCCGACGGAAAGCCCTTCATGCACAACTTCGATAAGCGCGCCGAACTGGCACCACGCGACATAGTCGCGCGCGCAATTGACCATGAAATGAAACGTCTCGGCAGTGATTGCGTTTATCTCGATATCAGCCACAAAAGCCGGGCATTTATCAAGTCGCATTTTCCAACGATTTACCAGCGCTGCCTGGAATTTGATATCGATATTACGCGCCAGTCTATCCCCGTGGTGCCGGCGGCACATTACACCTGCGGTGGCGTTATGGTCGACATCGATGGTAAGACCGACCTCGACAATCTCTACGCGGTTGGCGAAGTGACTTACTCGGGACTACACGGGGCTAATCGCATGGCCAGTAATTCGTTGCTGGAATGCCTGGTGTTTTCGCGCGCGGCGGCGCAAAAAATTGCCAGCGAAGTCAAACCGGGTAAACGCCAGGCCACCCTGCCCCGCTGGGACGAATCACAGGTTACCGATTCAGACGAGGACATAGTGGTCGCGCATAACTGGGACGAGCTGCGTCGTTTCATGTGGGACTATGTCGGCATAGTGCGCACCAACAAGCGCCTCGAGCGCGCCCTGCATCGCAGCGAATTGTTGAAACGAGAAATCAACGAATACTACGGTAACTACAAGATATCCCCGGACTTACTGGAGCTGCGCAACCTGGTTGTTGTCGCCGAACTCATTATTCGTTGCGCTCTGGCCCGCAAGGAAAGTCGCGGGCTACACTTCACTCTCGACTATCCCGAGAGCAGCAGCAATTTCGCCAAACCCACCATTCTCGACCCTGCCAGAAAACGCGCAACGCCGAAAGTGGTCGTGCTGTAAAGTCATATATGACGCGGCCTCTGACAAACTGACTAATACTGGATGATTCAACAACATAGCATCAGCATTCGCAGTAACGGGCGCTCGACCATAAACCTCACCAGCGAACTGGAAAGGCTGGTCGACGCCTCGGCCATAGAACAGGGCCTGTGCCATGTCTTCGTCCAACATACCAGCGCATCGCTAATCATTAC
>CAXBMV010000587.1:0-2629 GCA_963976575.1 uncultured Gammaproteobacteria bacterium
TTCGTCGCCCAGCGAATATTGTTTGTTGGTCGGAATAAAGAGTCCGCCGTTCTTCACATAAGGCATGTAGGCGGCATAAAGCGCGCTCTTGTCCTTGATGTTGAGTGAGAGTATGCCCTGACTACCGGGTGCTGCCATCAGTTCGATCTCCGCAAAATGATTTGTTTCAAGGATATTAGCACGTCTTCGAGCTGAAGTTGAAGATTGAGGTTATTATCCTCGACCTGCAACTGACGGCGTGCCCGTGTCTGCAAACTCAGCACGGCCTGTGCGCAAACCGGGTTGGCTTTATCGACCGGTTCACCGCGCGAATTCAGACCGCTGTATTGATAAGCATAGGCACTTAGTGTCATATCGATCAGGCGACGAATCGAGGACGGTTGGGACGATGACAGGCTGCTGCTTAAGGCGGAAACGCTGTTGTCGCCGCGAAGATAGCCGGCAAACTGGCTTCTGAATTGATCCACTATACCGGCAAAGCCCTGCTGCTTCATTAGCAGCGCCAAAGCCGGGTCACCCGAGGCAAAATCCAGGTAAAGCAGGGAATCCTCGGTGCTGACACCCTGCTGCTGTAGCCAGTCCTCGGCTTGTTGCGTGGATGCTCGCGGGATTTCCCAATACTGGCAGCGGCTTCGGATAGTCACGGGCAAACGACCTGGACTGTGACTGACCAATATCAACAGGACTTCGTTTGCCGGTTCTTCCAGCGTTTTCAGCAGGCTATTGGCGCTGGAGCTATTCATTTTTTCCGCCGGGTAGATCGCGGCGATCTTCAGACGCTTGAAACGACGCGTCAGAAACACCTCATGTATTAGATTACGAGTTTGTTCTATATTGATGTTTTTATTCATCTTTTTCTTTTTTTCATCGTATTCCAGAGTGACGTATCTGAAATCCGAGTAGGTATTGTCTCGCATCAATTTGCAGGCTTCGCAGCGGTCGCAAAAATCACTGCCCTGCGGTGCTTCGCACAACAATAACATCGATAATTGCCAGATAAATTCCTGCATGTCCTGCGCGCTGCCGGCTTCGATCAGCAGTGCATGTGGCAGTCGTTGTTGCTGTTTCAGTTTGAGCGCTTGTTGCAGCAATCCCGCCTGCCAGGGCAGGTAACCGGGTTGTCTGATTTCAACTTCCACTAGTCTGTTTCCAGGCTGGCCTGCAGCTGTAACGCGCAATGTTGATTTACCGCGGCGATGATATCGAGACTTACCTGTTGTCGGCTTTGATTGGCATCAATGACGTGATAATTGTCGCCGCCACTTGCAGCTATTTGCAGGAATGCGTCGCGAACCCTGGCGTGGTAGGCGCTACCCTTTTTTTCGAAGCGATCTTCGTTGCCACCACGCGCTTTGGCTCTGCTGAGCGCAATCGATTCGGGTATGTCGAGTATCAGCACCAGCGCGGGCGCAAAATCACCGACAACCAGGCGATGCATCTGCTCCACAGTATCCAGTCCCAGCTCTCCGGCAATGCCCTGAAAAGCGCGACTGGAATCGGCAAAGCGATCACAAATCACCCAGCTGTTTTCGGCCAGTGCCGGCCAGATTCTGTCTTTTAAGTGTGCTCTACGTGCCGCATACATCAGCAAAAGCTCGGTCATGCTATCCCACTTCTCGGGTTCGCCCTGAACCAGCAGGTTACGGATTTCTTCAGCCGCCGGGCAACCCCCGGGTTCACGGGTCAGTATCGCCGTATGCCCGCCGTCCAAAAACGACTGTAACAGGCGGCGCGTCTGTAAACCCTTGCCGGAACCATCTACGCCATCGATCACGATCATGCGTTTACTGGATGGACTATTTTTCTGCACGTCTACTGCCTCAGCCACCATTTAATTGATAACGTTGTACCGCCAGATTATGCTCTTCCAGAGTCTCGGAAAAATGATGCGTACCATCGCCTCGAGAAACAAAGTACAGGGCCCGGGTTTCGGCCGGGTGCAAGGCTGCACGTATCGCTTCCAGCCCGGGCAGTGCAATCGGGGTCGGTGTCAAACCAGCTCTCGTGTAGGTATTGTAGGGAGTGTCTTTCTTTAGATCGCGAAAGCGAATATCTCCGTCAAAGCTATCGCCGATACCATATATCACGGTCGGGTCGGTTTGCAGTCGCATCTTGCGTTTCAGGCGTTCGATAAAAACACCGGCAATCAGGGGTCTCTCGAAACCTACCCCGGTTTCCTTTTCAATGATGGAGGCCAGGGTCAGAGCTTCGTAACTTGAAGCCAGCGGCAAACCGACGTCGCGCGAATTCCATTCGCGTTCCAGATGTTTTTGCATCAGTTTGTAGGCGCGATGCAAAAAATCGACATCGCTGGTGCCCTTGGGAAAGCGGTAGGTATCCGGAAAAAAGCGACCTTCGGGGTGCTCTCCGGGAAAGCCTACGGCGGCCATGATTTCTTCGTTGCTCTTCCCGGCGAGTGTTTTTTCCAGCACGGGGTCCTGTGCTATGACCGCAAGCATCTGTTTGAAGGTCCAGCCTTCGATTATGGTGATGCTGTATTGGATCGAATTACCACGGGTAAAGGTTTCCAGCAAATCTATCGGTGTCTGTCCTTGCTGCAGAAGATATTCACCGGCCCGCACGCTGGTTTCAGCGCCCTTCAATTTAGCCAGTAGAATGAATAACCAGG
>CAXBMV010000588.1:0-2624 GCA_963976575.1 uncultured Gammaproteobacteria bacterium
GACGTGCTGTCGCAGGATCTGGTCGAGCGCGTCGCCCGGGATTTTTCCATGCAGGCGAAACACGTCAGTTATAGCGGACTCAAGGACAAGCAGGCGTTGACCCGCCAATGGCTAAGCCTACATCTGCCCGGGAAGCAGGGAAAGATGCAAATGCCCGAGGTCGAGGAATACCGCATAATCGAATTCGGCTGGCACAACCGCAAGTTGCACCGTGGCACGCATCAATTCAATCACTTCGAAGTTTTATTACGCGAAATCGAAACACTGCCTGCGGCTACGCAGCAACAGTTGCAATCGCTGGAACAACAGGGCTTCGCCAATTATTTCGGTGAGCAGCGCTTTGGCCGCAGGCAGGACAATGTCGAGCAGGCCTTGAAACAACTGTCAGGCCGCAAGCTCGGACGAAACAAGAAGGGTCTTTACCTGTCGTCGTTGCGCAGTTTTTTATTCAACCAGGTGCTGGCTGAGCGCATCCGCAGAGGCCACTGGCAGGAGCCACTGCAAGGCGACCAGCAACTCTATTACGCCGGCGATGTTTTCATGCTCGACGGTAGCCATTCGATATTCAGCGACACCGTCGATGAAACATTATTGCAGCGCTTTCGCTCGCAGGATATTCACAGCACTGCCAGCCTTTACGGCAGCGGTGAAAGCGCGCTTAGCGGTGAGGCCCTGGAGTTGGAGGAAGCGGTTTTCTCACAATACCCGGAGCTATGCCAGTGCCTGGATCGACAGGGCGTGAAACGGCAAATGCGCGCCACACGCGTGGCTGCCAGGGATTTCAGTTTCCGTTTTGATGAGCAGGCAAAAACCCTGTTGCTGCAACTGCGTCTACCCGCCGGCTGCTACCTCACCAGCCTGATCGACCATTTCGCCAAAACCAGGCAGGTCTAGATTTTCTGGAAAAGG
The DNA here is from genome assembly GCA_963976575.1 of uncultured Gammaproteobacteria bacterium. Taxonomy (GTDB): domain Bacteria; phylum Pseudomonadota; class Gammaproteobacteria. The sequence continues at coordinate 910 of CAXBMV010000588.1, forward strand.
CAGACCCAGCCTTCGACCGGGCCATCGCGGAAAAACTTCCCCTCGTGCAAGCTTAACTGCCTGGCGATGCCGGCCTGCTGCAGCGAGGCAAACTTGTCTTCAAACCCCTTCGATTGCCACAGTTCCTGGTGTACCGTACATGCGAGCAGACCCCCGGGCCTGAGAATACGGAAGATTTCATCCATCGGCTCGGCACCGACGTGTCCATGAGTGAATGTACCGGAAGAAATGGCGGCGTCGAAACTGTGATCGGCAAATTCCAGCGGCTGATTCAGGTCGGCCAGGGTCAGGTTTTTGTAAATCTCGCGGCTGGCGGCAACGCTCAACATATCGGGTGAATAATCGATACCGTTGAGATTGCGATAACCCATCTCGCCGAGCAGGCTACAGGTCAGACCGGTGCCGCAGCCTATGTCAAGAATCCCGGCTGCACGATCAGCGACCTGTTCGCTGAGCATTTGCGCGATCATCGTCGCCGATATATAACCCAGCCCTTCGAGCATCTGGCGGTCGTAATCGACCGCCCATTTCTGGTAAAACGCGAGTTTTGCGGCATCGTCAGGTAAGTGATAGGCCTCGCTGAGGAATGCCTCGGGATCTTGCGCCTTTGTCATGGGCTTGTTTACAGGTTCGCCAGTATGGTCTCGGCGTCACTGACTTTGAATTCACCGGCAGCTTCGACGTGCAATTGCTCCACCACGCCATCGTTTACCACCATCGAGTAGCGCTGCGAGCGCATGCCCATGCCCTTGCCGATCAGGTCGAGCTCCAGTCCTACCGCCTCGGTGAAATTAGCGCTGCCGTCGGCAATCATCATCACTGCATCCTCGACATTGTGCTGTTTGCCCCAGGCATCCATGACGAATGCGTCGTTCACCGAAAGACAGACGATGCTGTCAATTCCCGCTGCGAACAGCTTGTCTGAATTGACAACGTATCCTGGCAGGTGCGCGGCCGAACAGGTCGGGGTGAAGGCGCCGGGTAGAGCGAACAAAGCAACGCGCTTGCCGTTGAAAATGTCATCGCTGTCGATAGCCTTGACGCCGTCTGCGGTCATATGGTGCAGCTGGATATTGGGGATTTTGTCGCCAAGCTGTATGGTCATCTGTGGTTCCTTTGCTAATTGTTTACTGGGCCGAAGATACTACTATGAAAAAGCCTTATTCCCAATGCCAAATTTAGTCGGCGATCGGTTAAACTGCGCCTGCAGCAGACGCTCAGGTCACAGGGGACCGACATCTTGAACAAACACTTACTAAAAAACCGTGGCCACTGGATTTTTGATATGGATGGCACATTAACGGTCAGCGCGCACGACTTCGAACACATGCGCAGCGAGCTCGGGCTGGCGCCGCAGGTGCCCATCCTCGAGGCGCTTCAAGCCATGCCCGAAGCCGAATCGGCACCCCTGTGGGAGACCCTCAACGAACTGGAATTCTTTTATGCAGGTAAGGCTTCGATCATGCGCGGCGCTGCCGAGTTGCTGGAAAAGTTACACGCCGACGGTCGTCAACTGGCGATACTGACGCGCAATACCATGCCGGTGGTCGAACACACTCTGCGCGCCTGTGCGATCGATAGATTCTTTCCGTTGGAGCATATCCTCGATCGCGATGCCTGCATCCCCAAACCATCCCCGGACGGTATCATGCATCTGCTTGAATTCTGGCAGGCCGACGCCAGCGACACGGTTATGGTCGGCGATTACCTGTATG
>CAXBMV010000589.1:0-2623 GCA_963976575.1 uncultured Gammaproteobacteria bacterium
ATGACGACCAGGCCAAATCGCGGCTGGCGGGTATGCGTGGTGGACTGTCCACGCGCATGGGCGCTGCGCTGCGGCATGCTGGCTGGCTGCTCGGGCAGCAACGCAGTCGCAAGCGCCTGGTGTTGATGATTAGCGATGGCGCTCCTGCTGATGTCGACGAACGCGATCCGCAGTATTTGCGCCATGATACCCACCAGGCCGTGCATGAGCTCGCGTCAAAAGGAATTCACAGCTATTGCCTGACGCTGGATGCAAACGCTCAAGACTACGCGGCGCGCATATTCGGTGAGAATAATTTCTCGATAGTGGATAAGATCGAACGTCTGCCTGAACGTCTGCCCGAGCTGTTTTCCGCCTTGACTACATAAGCCCTCCACATATTGCTTTAGGGTTATTACATTGCCTCGCGAGTTTTGCTAGTTTGAACCCATGCTTTCTTTAAATCCTATTAAACTCATCTTGTTTGACCTGGACGGCACTCTGGTGGACAGCGTTGCCGACCTCGAGTGGTGCGGCAATGAAATGCTGGCCCAACTCAACATGCCGGCTATGCCCCCGGGGGTTGCCCGCAGCTATGTCGGTAACGGCGTGGAGAGATTTGTCAAACGCGTGCTCAGTGGCGAGATGTCGGCCGAACCCGATAGCCAGCTGTTTGACAGGGGGCTGGAGCTGTTTTCCAGTCTTTATGCGGTGCATAACAGCGAGCGCAGCCAGCCATACCCGGGTGTACTCGAATGCCTGCAGCGGCTCAGTCGCCTGAAATTGAAGCTTGCCTGTGTTACCAACAAGGCAGAGCGCTTTACCCTGGGCCTGGTGGAAGCGATGGGGTTTGGCGAATATTTTGAATTGCTGGTCTGCGGCGATACCACTAGCCGCAAAAAACCCGATCCAATGCCGCTACAGTACGCGGCAGACCATTTTGGACTGCAAAGCCGGCAATGTTTGATGGTTGGCGATTCGAGCAATGATGTGACAGCGGCGCGTGCCGCGAATTTTGGCATAGTGTGTGTGCCATACGGATATAATCATGGCGATGATATCGCCGATTCGGATCCTGATCTGGTGATTGGCAACCTGACCGGCTTAGCCGAATTATTCGAACAAGAGGAAGCGAGATGCAATTGAACAGAAGAGAGTTTATCAGATTAATGGGTCTCGCCAGTGCCGCCGGGCTGATTCCGAGAAGCGGTTTCGCCTCGGCCGACCCGGGCGCAAATCTCTACGACATGCCCGCCTTCGGCAATGCGCGCATCCTGCATTTCACCGATTGCCACGCGCAACTCAACCCAATTTACTTTCGTGAGCCCAGCGTCAACATCGGCGTCGGTGCTGCACTTGGGCAAGCGCCACATCTGGTTGGCAAAAACCTGCTAAATCAGTTTGGCATAGCCGACGGTGGAATCGAGGCGCATGCCTATACCTATTTGAATTTCGAAGAGGCGGCACGGGTTTACGGCAAGGTAGGTGGCTTTGCGCACCTGGCCACGCTGGTGAAGCAAATGCGCGCTGGTGTAGCCGATGGAAAGTCGTTGTTGCTCGATGGAGGTGATACCTGGCAGGGTTCGGCGACAGCCTACTGGAGCCGTGGTCAGGACATGGTGCGCGCCAGCAACCAACTGGGTGTGGACCTGATGACCGGCCACTGGGAATTCACTTATCAGGACGCCGAGGTGCTGGCCAATGCGGCAGCCTTCAACGGCGAGTTCATCAGCCAGAATTGCAAGGTGCGCGAAACCGCATTATTCGATTACGACCTGGCCGACGTCGGTGATTTCAACGAAGACACAGGGCATGTATTCAAACCTTATGTTATGCGTGAAATGGGTGATCTGCGCATCGCCGTGGTCGGCCAGTCTTTTCCCTATACACCAATCGCCAATCCGCAGCGTTTTATCCCCGACTGGACTTTCGGTATCAACGAAGACGATATGCAGCAAATCGTCAATCGGGCGCGCGATGAGGAAGACCCGGATGCGTTAATTCTGTTGTCGCACAATGGCATGGACGTGGATTTGAAGATGGCCTCACGTGTCAGTGGTATCGACGCGATCTTCGGCGGGCACACCCACGATGGCGTACCCGGTGCTATCCCGGTGAGCAATTCAGGCGGCAAGACACTGGTCACCAACGCCGGCTCCAACGGCAAGTTCCTCGGCGTCATGGACATGGATATCAAGGGCAAGCGCCTGCGCGATTTTCGTTATCGCCTGCTGCCGGTATTTTCCAATCTGCTCAAGGCGGATGCGGAAATGACTGCCCTGATCGAAGCGGAGCGCAAACCCTATAGATCCAAACTAGAGGAAAAATTATCGGTTGCCGAGAGCCTGTTATACCGCCGCGGAAATTTCAACGGTAGCTTCGACCAGGTGATTTGCGACGCGCTGCGCAGTCAGGGTGATGCGCAGATATCGCTGTCGCCGGGTTTCCGCTGGGGTACCAGCGTACTCTCGGGGCAGGCGATCACGATGGAGCATGTCATGGATCAAACCGCGATTACCTACCCGGAAACCTATGTGCGCGATATGTCCGGTACCGACTTGAAGTTGATTCTGGAAGATGTCGCCGACAATCTGTTCAATATCGACCCCTACTATCAGCAAGGTGGTGACATGGTTCGCCTGGG
>CAXBMV010000590.1:0-2615 GCA_963976575.1 uncultured Gammaproteobacteria bacterium
CGGCGCTGAAGCTGATTACGCAAATCGAGCGCGCCAGGATTAGCGAGCATGCCACCTCCGATTTCTCCGGCAGCGATAGCGAGCTGCCGGATACCAGCAATATCCTGACGCTGTTAACCGCTGCCCAGCGCGACGACGACACCGATCACACCGACATTACCGCGGTGCCGGAAATGCCACCATCGGCAACAACTTCTACCGCCCGATCGATAGACAGGAAATTGAGGGAAGCGATAGAATCTGCGGCCATTCACCATTTCGGTCCTATAGGCGCCATCATTTGCGCCGAACATATCGAGGATAGCAGCGGTGATGTTCGTCAAATCATGCTACTCATTGCCCAGGAGGTCGGTGCCAGCGAGGCGGATGCGCGTGCCTTTTTCCACAGCGTCACTTCCAGCTGAACAGTTATTGCGTTAGCGGGATCTCGCTTTTAGCAGGCTCCAGCGCAGCGAGGAATAAATCCACCCCCAGTCTGGCACAGCGTTTTTCCAGGCGGCGTCGATCAAGTTCTGCCCCATCCGGCTGAAAGCCTCTCTGCCCAACCACTTCCCCCTGATCAAACTGCAGCGACAGACGATGCAGGCTGACACCAAATTCGTTCTCCCTGGCAGTGATTTGCTGCTCCAGCGGATCGCGGCCCCGATAGGCAGGCAGCATCGACGGATGCAGGTTAAAAGCAGCCTTGCGAGCGATAGCGAAAACCTCGGCCTTGATCAGATATGGCCAGCAGGCAACCAGGATAAAGTCGACAGGATTGAGCCGCAATTGTACGAGCAGAGCGCGGTTATCACGCGCGGGTGCATAAACCCTTTCCACGTCAGCAAAGCGATTCACCAACAAGTCAGCTGCGGAATCGGATTCCAGCTGGAAAGCAGCTTGTGGCGCGACCTGTGCCGGAGCGTACTGCGGTAGCGCGATCAGGCTCGGTCGTAAATGAACTGCGGCCAGGCAATCGCAGACGTCCAGCGAGAAAAGTGAGCCATTGGTGAATAAGGCAAAGCTGGAATCAGGCTTCGTCATCGCAGGGTTGCAACTGGATCAGGCCGCATTCCTCGAGGGTTTCCCGGTATCCAAAATAGCCCATGTCCTCGATTCGAAATGGATAGAGTATGCCGTCGAGGTGATCGCATTCGTGCTGTACCACGCGCGCGTGGAAGTCGCTGACTTCGCGGTCGATGGTATTTCCGTCGACATCCACACCCTGATAGCGGACGTGACGATAGCGCGGCACCAACCCACGCATGCCGGGAACGCTGAGGCAGCCTTCCCAGCCCTGCTCGAGTTCGTCGTCGAGCGGTGTGATCACCGGGTTGATCAACACGGTGAGGGGAATCGAGGGTGCGTCGGGGTAGCGCGGGTTGTCATCGTAGCCGAAGATAACCACGCGTTGCATCACGCCGATCTGGGGCGCAGCCAGGCCGGCGCCATTTTCCGCGGCCATGGTGTCCCACATGTCATCGAGCAAGGGTTTTAACAAGGTCGCATCCACCGGGTTTACCGCCGCGGAAACTTGCAATAGCCTTGGATCTCCCATTTTCAAAACACTTCGTACAGCCATTCTTTCTACCCGATTAATTCTGATGTTTGATTGTGCCAGATAGCGATGTTATAACAAGTCGAAGCATCAACGAGATCCCCGATATGGCCAAAACTCCCCCGATTGAACCGATTAGCGGTACCGTCATTCCCCGCTATGCGGGGCCCTCGACTTTCTGCCGTCTGCCGGAACTGCGCGATGTGCCCTATTGCGATGTGGCGATACTGGGAATTCCCTTTGATTCGGGCACCAGTTATAGACCCGGTGCACGTTTTGGACCCCAGGCCATTCGCCAGGCATCGCGGCATCTGCGTACCAATTTTCACCCGGCTTACGACACCGAGCCTTTTAAAACTATTCAGGTTGCCGATGCCGGTGACGTGGGTTGCAACCCCTTCAATATCGAGGAAGCCATCAGCCAGATCGAAGCCGCAGCGGATGAACTGTTTACCCGATCCGGGGCCATCGTCAGCCTCGGTGGCGACCATACCATTGCGGTGCCCCTGCTGCGCTCGGTGAACAAGAAGTTTGGCCAGGTTGCACTGGTGCATTTCGACGCGCATCTGGATACCTGGGACACTTATTTCGGTGCGCCATATACACATGGAACCCCGTTCCGTCGCGCCGCCGAAGAAGAGCTGTTCAAGGATGATGCCTCGATGCATGTCGGTATTCGCGGTCCCTTGTATAGCCGCGATGATTTGCTGCGCGATGCCGAGCTCGGTTTCAAGGTGGTGCATTGCGACGAATTGCAAAGTCATGGTGTCGATCACGTGATCAAACGCATCCGCGATCGCGTCGGCGACAATCCACTCTACCTGTCTATCGATATCGATGTGCTTGACCCGTCCCATGCCCCGGGAACGGGTACTCCGGAAATTGCCGGAATGACCAGCCGCGAACTGGTCAGTATTATCCGCGGTCTACAGGGGCTGAATCTGGTGGCGGCCGATATCGTCGAAGTGGCACCGGCTTACGACCACGCCGAAATCACTTCGCTGGCTGCGGCGACGATTGCCTTCGAAATGGTCAACCTGATCGCCTGCCAGGTCTAATCCGGAGCCGATTGCACACT
>CAXBMV010000591.1:0-2611 GCA_963976575.1 uncultured Gammaproteobacteria bacterium
AAATGAATACCTTTAACTACCATGGCGTAATGACGGTTATTCTTGCCATCCTCGGCATTATTGTACTCGGTGAAATGTTTTCTCACTGGGTGCGGCGATTGGTCATATAGATGAAGCCGAAAACGACAACTGTGCAATCCACAGCCAAAGCGCCCGTGGAATTACCGACATGGAATCGCTACAAGTTTCCCGACAGTTATCTCAAGTTCGCCTTATGGCTGGGCGTATTTGTCTTCCTGGTTTATAGCGTCGAGTATCTGAATATTCCACTGGATCGCCTGCTCGGCATGTTCGGGCGCATGGGTGACACCATCGCTAATCGATATTATCCGCCGGACATGGAATACATCATGGACCGGGAATACCTGGACTATGTCATCGAAACCATACAAATGGCTTACCTGGGCGCCCTGTTCGGCCTCATCATGACCTTGCCGCTGGGCTGGTTCGCCTCCTATAACATGACGCCGTCGCGACGCTTTGTTTATCCGGTCGCGCGTCTGATTACCATGGCCTGTCGTGCCGTGCATGAAATGATCTGGGCGATCCTGTTCGTCAGCATACTCGGCTTCGGCATGCTCCCAGGCGTACTGGCGCTAACCCTGTTTTGTACCGGTTTCGCCGGTAAATTACTGGCCGAAGAAATCGAAGCCATAGACATGGGGCCTGTCGAGGCGATGCGCTCCACCGGCGCCAACCTTTTTCAAATCATGATCTTCGGTGTATTCCCGCAGATACGCGTTGCCGTGACCGGCATCGCCATCTACACCTGGGATGTTGCTTTCCGTGCGGCGACAGTGGTTGGTTTTTTCGGGGCTGGCGGCATGGGCTGGTACCTCAAGCGCAACGTGCTGCAAATCGAAACCGAACGGGTCGCCGCTATTTTAATTTCGATTCTGATACTGGTGATCATTTCCGAAACCATCTCTGCCTGGGCGCGTAACAAAGCGATGAAAATGAAATAATGGAAAATTCAAAACCAAGAACCGGACGCGCGGCGGTATACGACGCACCCAACAAGCCTTTCGAAATCCGAGAATATCCGGTGCGAGACGCGCGTAGCGACGAGGTACTGGTGCGTATCACCATGGCGACCATATGTCGTTCCGACATCCATTCCTATCAGGGTCACCGGCCAAACCCCTGCCCCGGTATACTCGGGCATGAAATCATCGGCGTGGTCGAACAAATTGGGGCCGACATTCATTGCGACATGCGCGGCGAGAAATTGCACAGCGGTGACCGCGTTACCTGGACCGAGTATTTTCATCACGGCGAATCCTATCGCCGTGACATTCTCGACCTGCCGCAGAAATCCCCCGGTTTGCGCAAATACGGCCATGATCTGGTCGAAGAAGACCCCCATTTCCTCGGTGGCTTTGCCGACTACTGCTACATCATGCCCGGCACTGGCATACTGAAACTGCCCGACGAACTCTCCGACGAAGAGGCCACGCCGCTGAACTGCGGGGTTGCCACGATGATGTCCATGGTCGAGGCATCGCAGATAGAAATGGGCGATTGCGTCGTGGTTCAGGGGCTGGGGCTGCTCGGTCTGTACGGCTGCGCCATCGCCAAGGCTCGCGGCGCAAGAAAGGTGATCGGGCTGGACGCGGTCGCCGACCGCCTCAAACTGGCGAAATCATTCGGCGCCGACGAAACCCTGGACGTGAGTGCCTATAGCGAAGACGAACTGGTGCAAAAAGTGCGCGACCTGTGCCCTCCCGATGGCGCCGACGTCGTCATCGAGGTATGCGGGCTGGCCTCGGTGGTACCTACCGGCATCCATATGCTGCGCGTTGGCGGGCGCTACGCGATCGGTGGGCTGGTGAATCCCGGAGACAAATTCGAACTCAACGGCAATGAAATATTGACCCGACTACTGACCATCAAAGGGGTACACAATTACCATCCGCGCCATCTCATCCAGGCGCTGGATTTCGTCATGGCAAACCGCCATATTTATCCATTCAAATCACTGGTCGATTCGAAGTTTTCGCTGGATCAATTGAACGAGGCTTTCAGCCAGGCCAGCAACCGCTCGGTACTGCGCGCCGCGATTATCCCCTGATAACCGGGCTAAGGCTTACTGCCTAATGCCGCGACGAACGCCGCAATGCGTTGTAGCGCTTGTTCCAGCTCCGGCTGCGAAGTGGCGTATGAAATCCTGAAGAATGGCGACAGACCAAAGGCGCTACCCGGCACCACGGCAACGTCGGCCTGCTCCAACAGCAAGCGACAGAAATCGGCATCCGTGGTAATGACGTCGCCCGCCGCCGTCTGCCTGCCGAGAATACCGGCGCAACTGGCAAAGGTGTAGAAGGCGCCGCTGGGTACCGGGCAGTCGATTCCATCGATTGCATTCAATGCATTCACCACCAGATTACGACGCGTCTGGAAGCTTAGCCGACGCGGCTCGATGAAATCCTGTGTGCCCGACAGGGCCTCCACCGCCGCCGCCTGGCTCACCGAACTCGGGCAGGAAGTAGACTGACTCTGAATTACCGCCATCGCCTTGATCAATTCGGCGGGACCTCCGGCGAAACCTATGCGCCAGCCAGTCATGGCATAGGCCTTGGATACGCCATTCATGGTCAGCGTGCGCGGTTTT
>CAXBMV010000592.1:0-2607 GCA_963976575.1 uncultured Gammaproteobacteria bacterium
CCTGGATGACGGTGTCCGTGCTGATTCCAGTCTGAAGAAACTGGCCAGTCTGCGCCCTGCTTTCGACAAGCCTTACGGCATGGTTACACCCGGTAATAGCGCACAGATTACCGATGGCGCGGCTGTGTTGGTGCTGGCCAGCGAAGCGGCGGTAAAGAAACACAACCTGCCGATTATGGCAAAACTTGTCGCCACCGAATGGGCGGCTCTGTCGCCCTCCGAAATGGGCCTGGGACCGGCACACGCGATTGCACCGCTGCTGAAATCGCAGCGCCTCAAGATCGACGATATCGACTACTGGGAAATCAACGAAGCCTTTGCCGCGCAGGTGCTTGCTGTAATAGCCGCACTCGACGACAAGGACTATTGCAAACAGCATCTCGGTCTGCGTTCCGCGGTTGGCAAGATACCTGCCGATAGACTCAATATTCACGGTGGTGGCGTCAGTCTTGGCCATCCGGTAGGTGCCAGTGGCGCACGCATTCTATTGCATCTGGCGCATGTGCTGCAGCAGAAAAATGCCAGCAAAGGCATAGCTTCGCTGTGTATCGGTGGTGGTCAGGGTGGCGCAATGTTGATCGAAAGGAGTGTGTCATGAGTGAATCTACTGGCGATTGGGTAAGCCGCAAAGATGACCAGGGCATACTCTGGCTGAACCTGGACAAGCGCAATACCGACACCAATGTATTGTCGATCGCGGTACTGGAAGAACTCGGCAAGCTGCTCGATGAAATCGTAAAAAAGCCGCCCAGAGCGGTCATATTCCGCTCCGCCAAAAAATCGGGGTTTATCGCCGGCGCCGATGTGCATGAATTTCTTGAAGTCAGCAATACCCAGGAAGCGCTGATCATGATCAAACGCGGGCAGGCCCTGTTCAGCCGTATCGAGGCTCTACCCTGCCCGACTATCGCCATGATCGAAGGGTTTTGCATGGGTGGCGGCACCGAACTGGCGCTGGCCTGTGATTATCGCCTGGCGTTGGATGAAGAACGCACCAAGATCGGTTTACCCGAAGTCAAACTGGGCATTCATCCAGCTTACGGTGGCGTGGTACGCGCGACCCGCATGATTAACCCATTGAAATCATTAGAATTAATGCTCAGTGGTCGCGCCCTTTCGGCCCGCCAGGCACGCGCCATCGGTCTCATAGACCAGGCCCAGCCACAGCGCCAGATAGAACGCGCTGCGCGGCAAATGGCGCTGTCACCCGGGCGTAAACAAAGCATGCCCTGGCAGGGCAAGATCCTGTCGCTTCCGGGTGTGCGCCAGTTGCTCGCCAACTACATGAAGAAACAGGTCGCGATCAAGGCACCGAGACAACACTACCCTGCCCCCTATGCCTTGCTCGATGTCTGGGCAAATCATTACGACAACAAGACCCGCATGATGGAAGAGGAAGCCAACTCGGTGGCCCGGCTCATTCAGGGCGATACGGTACGCAACCTGATCCGTGTGTTTTTCCTGCAGACTCGTCTGAAGGGGCTGGGTGATAAAAAATCATTTGTGCCGACGCATATACACGTCATTGGCGCCGGTACCATGGGCGGTGATATCGCCGCCTGGTGCGCATTGCGCGGATTCAACGTCACTTTGCAGGATCGCGAACCCAAGTACCTGAGCAATGCTTTCAAACGCGCCAATCAATTGTTTTCCAGGAAGCTGAAAACCAGCGTCGACAAAAATGCGGCGCTCGACCGGCTGATTCCAGACTGTGCGGGTTATGGGGTGTCGCGTGCGGATGTTGTTATCGAAGCGATTTACGAAAACATCGAGGCCAAGCATGCCATTTACAAGGATATCGAAGGGCGCATGAAGGCGGGTGCGGTACTCGCTACCAATACTTCCAGTATTCCATTGGAAACCCTGGCGACGGTACTGAAAGAGCCGGATCGCCTGGTAGGCATTCACTTCTTCAATCCGGTTGCGATGATGCCGCTGATCGAGATAGTGAAAACCGCTTCGACCTCGCAGGAAACTCTGGATAAAGCGATCGCATTTTCCCAGCATATCGGCAAGTTGCCATTGCCGGTGAAAAGCTCACCGGGGTTCCTCGTTAACCGCATACTGATGCCCTACCTGGTCGAAGCGATGACGCTGCATGACGAGGGCGTGGCAGCCGAAGCCATAGACAAGGCAGCACTCGATTTCGGTATGCCGATGGGGCCCGTCGAACTGGCCGATACGGTAGGCCTCGATATCTGTCTGTCGGTTGCAGAAAACCTGTCAAAGGCATTCGCCATAGTGGTTCCCAAAGGGCTGGGTAAAATGGTTGCAGCAGGTAAACTCGGCAAGAAATCGGAGCAGGGGTTTTATAACTACAACAAGGGTAAGCCGGTGAAGGACAAGGATTGCGACCTGGGCGATCAAAAGGCGATACAGAACCGGTTGGTTTATCGTTTTCTTAACGAAGCCGCGGCCTGTCTGCAGGAAGGCATAGTGGAGGATCAGGATCTGCTTGATGCCGGCATTATATTCGGCACCGGTTTTGCGCCATTTCGTGGTGGGCCGATGAATTACAGCCTGCAGCAGGGAGTCGAAAGCCTGACCACAGCAATGGCCGAATACGCCGACAAATATGGTGAGCGATTCAAGCCCGTCGAAGGCTGG
>CAXBMV010000593.1:0-2600 GCA_963976575.1 uncultured Gammaproteobacteria bacterium
GCTCACCCGTGGCCTCCATAGAAGTTTTCATCATGCTACCTCTCTTTAAATTAGCATATTCCAAATTATCTACTGCCTTCGTGATATATACACCAAAATCGATTACTCGTATAGTTTTAAGCTAATCGATGGTATATGGCGAGAATGAGTTTCCACCATAAAACCGACAAATGCTGGGCAAGACATGCGTCGAACTCGCCCGTTTGAGGGGAAGGCAAATAGAGAAGCAAATGAAATTTCACCAGCAATTGAAATCACCCACTGCGATGATTTCGCTGACGAACCGGGTGGCCTTCGTAACCGGCGCCGGTTCGGGCATCGGCAGTGCAGGCGCGCGTGCCATGGCAGGCTGCGGGGCGCATGTGGTCGTGACCGACCTTGATGGAGACCTGGCCCGCGCTGTAGCGGCCGAGATCAGGGCTGACGGCTTCAGCGGTTCGGCGAGGCAGCTTGATGTCAAGGATAGCCTATTGCTGGAGGCAGCCATTCACGAAACCGCAGAAGAGTACGGCCGTCTCGACATACTGCATTCCCACGCCGGCATACAGATCGAAGGGACACTAGAGCAGGTTACACCGACGGACATGGATGCAAGCTGGGCGATGAATGTGCGTGCTCATTTTGTCGCCGCGCGTGCTGTGGTCGGAACAATGAAGCGCCAGGGTGGTGGTAGCATGATTCTTACCGCATCGAACTCCGGCGTTCAGTACGACCGCGGAATGATCACCTACACCACTACCAAACATGCCGTTATCGCCATGGCAAAGCAAATGGCCGCAGATTACGCGGCATTCAATATACGCATCAATGCACTTTGCCCGGGGTTCGTCGATACGGCTTTCAACGCGGGCTTCGAGGCACAGATGGGTGGTCGCGCAGCGCTGGAGCAATACATCGCTGAGCGTATTCCGATGGGACGGTGGGCGACGAGCAGTGAGATTGCCAATGCCATCGTGTTCCTCGCCTCAGACATGTCGACCTTCATGACTGGGCATGCGCTGGTGGTGGATGGCGGCGAGTGCCTTTAGCGCTACTGATTGATTACTTCAAAAGGGAAAAATGGTGCCCAGGGGCGGACTAATTCGCCCGGAGCGAATTAGCGCGAGCGTAGCGAGTCCGCAGGACGCGGCCCAGAGATGAGCCGCGCAATCGAACCACCGACACGCTACATACATTCGGGGTCAGGCCTTACATTCCGCAATTGGCAGTAACAGCGATCAACTCATTACTATTTTGCGTATCCCGAGTATGCCAGCGGTAGTTGTCCGTGATTAACAATTTTCCTTTTACGTCTTTAGCCAATTATTCTCTTTAGCTCATCAAGCTGTTGTTGATATTTATCAAGATTTTCGTGATGGAGTTTTGTCATATTCTGAATTTTCCATTTTATTGAAGGATATTCCTGAAAATCGTAAAAAGACCAGTCAGGTTCAAGGCTGTTGAAGCTCAACAGGAAAGCTTTGTCCCTATCATCGAGCTGGGATCTGATGATCTGGATTAGTTCGGAGCGCGTGTTCTCGAAATCCGCATAAGTAAATTCCTCACTGGACATTCCTTCAAACTGATTGGTGTATGCTGCCGTCTGATCAATTAGATTGGGTGAAAGTAACTCATGCATTGGCCGATTACTGCAAGTCAATCCGTAGAGAAAACCTGGTTTAATCTCATCGTTAAAGCCTTCGTTGTCTAACAAAAGCCTCACGTCGAATAAATCTCTGGGGTGTTGCCGATCCAGAGCGGCACAAAGCTTGCTGCCATAGAGTTGCCCGAAAGAAACGACTGAATTAGCACTAAACGCATCGAATTCGTCTTGCGCAGCAGCACAAAGTTGTAACTTTGAAGCCTCCCCGAGTAAACCTCGGCCGACCATATTGACCTCGATCTTGATCTGCGCTCCGTGATTGGTAATCTGTAGTTTGCAGGTATGGACTTTGTGCTCAACCTGCGCCTTGGGATACAAGGTTTCGATGCGCTCTTTGATTCTCACCAGGGCTCCATTGATAGCGTTAACGGCCTCTTCCCATTTACCCAGCTCGACAAAAGTCAGATCTATATCTACCGATAAGCGCGGCATATCCCGGACAAACAGATTGATCGCTGTGCCCCCATGCATCGCCAGACAGCTTTCTTTGGCAACCTCCGGTAGCACGCCGAGTAGCAGTCTTACTTGCTGTTTATAGGCATCGTTCACATTGTTTCTCCCAGTTCCTTCGGGATTGTTATTTGATACCGGGGCACATATACACCGTCTTTTACGATGCTTCGCTTACCCGAACCCAGGTCGATTTTTCCCAGATTCAGGTAACTTAGCCAGTCATGGCCAGCCTTGTCTGCCATGAACAAAAACAAACGCTTTACCTTAACCGATCTGCAAGTTTCGAGTAGTTGCTGCGTCAATGCCGGTCGCATGTTGTTCAGTCCTTCCATCAATTCAAAGGTTTCCTGTAGTGACTGTGACCTGGGTGCGAGGTACAGACACTCCATGAGGGCCCTTGCGGGGCTTGATACTTTCACCTTGAAGTTTTTGTGCTCTACTTCAACCAACCCAAGATCAGCTGGCAAAAAATTGGTGGCCTTATAGTTCACACTGACTTTCCAAT